>JALORJ010000090.1 GCA_025459035.1 Burkholderiales bacterium | reverse complement strand
GCAGCGTGGCGGTGCCGTTCGCCGTGGCGCAGATGGCGCAGGTCGGCTTCCTCGTGCACGAGATCGCCGCGCTCGAGCCGCACGTCGGGCGCGCGACGGCCGGCCTCGCGGTGAGCCTGACGACCGGCAGCGCGATCGTCGGACGGCTCACGCTCGCGCTGTTCGTCGATCGACTCGATCCGCGCCGCGTCACGGCCGTGTCGATGGCGTCCCAGGCCGCCGCCCTCGCGGTGCTCGCGGCGGCACCGCCGTCGCCGCTGCTGCTTCTGGCCGCCTGCGCGGTGTTCGGTGCGTCGATCGGCAACATGGTCACGCTGCCGGCGGCGATCGCGCAGCGCGAGTTCGCGCCGACGGCCTACGCGCCGGTGGTCGCGTTGTGCGCGGCGGTGTGCCAGTTCGTGTTCGCGCTCGGCCCGGGTCTGCTGGGCGTGCTGGCCGCGACGCGCGGCGGCTATGCGCTCGCGCTCGGCGTGGCGGCGGCGTGCTACGCGGGGGCGGCCGTCGCGGTGCTGCGTCGACCGCCCGCGGTCACTCGATGATCTCGAAGACCTGCACGACCTTCGCGACGCCGCTGGTCGCCGCCGCGACTTCGGCCGCGTCCTTCGCCTCGGCAGCCTTCACCAGTCCCATCAGGTAGACCGTTGCGGCCTCGGTCACCACCTTGACGTGGTTCGGCTGGAAGCGGCGTGCGTCGACGAACCGCGCCTTGACCTTGGTGGTGGTGTAGCTGTCGGTGGTGCGGTCCGACAGCTTGCTGTTGGGGCCGACGACCAGTTCGTTCTGAACTGTCTTGACCCCGGGCACCGCGCGCGCGATGGCCGCGGCTTCGGTCCGCGACGCCGCGTCGGGCACCTCGCCGGTCAGCAGCACGACCTTGTTGAAACTGGTCACGTTGACGTGCGCCTGCGGCACGCGCTCGGTGATGCGGCTGGCGGCACGCAGCTCGATGCCCTCGTCGTCGACGTAGGTGCCGCTGGAGCGCCGGTCCTCGGCGATCAGCACGCCGCCGCCGACGGCGGCGCCGGCCATCACCGGCAGGCAGCCCTGCAGCGCCGGGGTCGCCGCCGCCAGTGCGGCCAGCAGCAGCGCGGTGCGCGCGCTCATTCGTCGAGCCCCAGCAGCTGCACGTCGATCGCGTCGCAAAGGCAGTGCAGACATAGCAGATGAACCTCCTGGATGCGTGCGGTCACCTTCGCGGGGACGCACAGGTGGATGTCGGCGCCGCGCAGCAGCGGCGCCATGCGCCCGCCGTCGCGGCCGGTCAGTGCGACGACGATCATGTCGCGCTCCTGCGCGGCCTGGATCGCGTCGATCACGTTCGGGGAATTGCCGCTCGTCGAGATCGCCAGCAGCACGTCGCCGGCGCGACCGAGCGCGCGGACCTGCTTGCCGAAGACCTGCACGAAGTCGTAGTCGTTCGCGATCGACGTGAGCGTCGACGAGTCGGTCGTCAGCGCCATCGCCGCCAGTCCGGGGCGTTCGACCTCGAAGCGGTTCAGCAGCTCCGCCGCGAAGTGCTGCGCGTCGGCCGCCGAGCCGCCGTTGCCGCACGCGAGCACCTTGCCCTCGTGCATCAGGCTGTCGACGATGGCGCGCGACGCGCGTTCGAGCGGCGCCGCGAGCGCGTCGACGGCCGTGCGCTTGGCCTCGATGCTGTCGGCGAAGTGACGGCGGATGCGGGACTGCAGGTCCATGGGCGGGCCGATGACGCGAACGCGCCGAGTCTATTTCACGCCCTCGGGCGTCCGGCAGCGTCGTGATCCCGCGACGCCGTGCGCGCCGCGACGCGCGCCGTCACACCCCGAAGGCGTCGCGGATCCACTCGAGCGTGCCGTCGCCGTCGATCAGCACGACATCGAAGCGGCAGGGGCGATCGCGCCCGTCGCGCGCGAGGTAGAGCTGCGCCGTGGCCGCGAGCCGGCGGCGCTTCGCCGCGGTGATGCTGGCCGCGGCGCCGCCGAAGCGCGTGTCGGCACGCCGGCGCACCTCGACGAACACGCAGGTGCCGCGGTCGGCGCAGACCAGATCGATCTCGCCGAAGCGGCTGCGGAAGTTGCACGCCTCGGTGCGCAGGCCGTGCGCCTCGAGGTGCGCGCGCGCCCGGACCTCGGCGTCGGCGCCGAGGTCGCGCGCGGTGCTCACCGCCCGCCGGTCGGGCTCAGCAGCCGCGGCTGGCCCTGCGCGAACTGCGCCGCGAACGGCTCGCGCACGAACTGGCGCGCCGCCCCGGGGCGGATGTGGCCGGTGACACCGTCGATGTCGCCCAGCTCGTTGAACGACGTGCCGCCCAGCAGCGCCTGGGCGATGCGCCACGCGTCGATCCCCAGCCCGAAGAAGCGCGCCTGCTCCGCCGGCAGCGCGAGCGTCGGGCGCGGATACAGCATCACGGCCGGGTGGTCGGGCATCAGCAGCCACGGCATGTCGACGAACACCAGGCCGTTGAGGTCCATCTGGCCGGTCGCGTCGGTGGTGGTCACGTGGACCTGCGACGTGCCGTAGGCGGGCAGCGCGCGGCCCAGATACGGCTTGACCTGGCGTGCGCGCGTGCCGTCGAGCGCCAGGAACACCATGTCGGCCTGACCGGCGGTCAGCGTGTCGCGCAGCTTCTTGAGCTGCACCGGATCGGGGTTGAACAGCAGGTTGTCGACGATCGGGCGCGTCGTGCGTGTCCACTCGTCGGCGAAGGCCTGGGCCACGCGCCGCGCGAGCGGCGTGTCGAGCGCGACGATCGACGCGCGACGACGGCCCTGCGACGCCGCGATGCGCGCGATCTGGCGCGCCTCGGCCTCGAGCTGGATGCCGATCGCGTACATGCCGTCGGGCAGCGCGACCTCGGAGTCCGGGATCGACAGCGCGAGCGTGGGCGCCGTCACCGCGCCGCTGGTCGCGATCGCGGCGACCGCCGGCTTCGACAGCGGCCCGATCACGAACTGCGCGCCGGCGCGCAGCGCGCGGTCGTACGTGTCGACCAGCGGCCCGACCTCGTCGCCGACCGGGTACACGATCAGCGGCAGCGGGTTCTGGTCGACCTGCGCCGCCACGGCCAGCCCGCGCCGCACGGCCTCGGCCAGCTTGCCCAGCGCCGCGGACTTCAGCGGCAGCAGCGCGGCGATGTGCGGGCGCTCGACGTCGGTCGTCGCGTCGGCGGCGGCCTCGGGCGCGGCATCGTCGGCCCGCGCGACGGGTGCCAGAATCGACGGACCATGCGCGACCAGGCCGACGAGTCCGAAGCGAAGCAGGCGCCGTCGCCGGACGCCGTGCGGGGGGAGTGTGCGAGCCATGACGCATCCGCAGCGGGAACCGGCCGAGTGTATGTGGTGGCCACGCCCATCGGTCACCTGGCCGACGTCACGCTGCGCGCGCTCGAAGTGCTGCGCCGTGTCGACGTGATCGCGGCCGAGGACACGCGCCACACGCGCCGCCTGCTCGACCATCACGGCATCGCCACCCGCATGCTCGCCGTGCATCAGCACAACGAGGCGCGCGCCGCGCAGCCGCTGGTCGAGCGCCTGGCGCGCGGCGAATCGATCGCGCTGGTCACCGACGCCGGCACGCCCGGCATCAGCGATCCCGGCGCGCGGCTCGTCGCGGCGGTGCGCGCGGCCGGGTATCCGGTCGTCGCGATCCCGGGGCCGTCGGCGGTGATCGCGGCGCTGTCGATCGCCGGGGTCGACAGCGACGGCTTCGTGTTCGCCGGTTTCCTGCCCGCCCGTGCAGCCGCGCGCCGCGACGCGCTGGCCGAGCATCGGGCCGCGCGCCGCGCCGTGGTGCTGTACGAGGCGCCGCATCGCATCGTCGAACTGGCCGCCGACATCGCCAGCGTGCTCGGGCCGCAGCGGCGGCTCACGTTCGCGCGCGAGCTGACCAAGCGCTTCGAGTCGCTGCACGACTGCGACGCCGCCGACGCGGCCGCGTGGCTGACGGCCGACCCCGACCGCACGCGCGGCGAGTTCGTCGTCGTCGTGCATCCGGCCGCGCCCGATCCGGCCGCGCCCGACGCAGCGCTCGCGGCGGCGCTGCCGCTGCTCGACGCGCTGCTCGACGAGCTGCCGCCCGCGCGCGCCGCGCGCGTCGTCGCGAAGCTGACCGGCGCGAAGCGCGACGCGCTCTACGCCGCCGCGCAGGCGCGCCGCGGCGCGGCCCCCGATTCCGATCCCGATCCCGACGACTCCGCGGAGACCGCTTGAACACGCTGACCCTGACCCGCCCCGACGACTGGCACCTTCACCTGCGCGACGGCGCCGGCCTGGCAGCCGTGCTGCCCGACACCGCGCGGCGCTTCGCCCGCGCGATCGTGATGCCGAACCTGAAGCCGCCGGTCACGACCGTCGCGCAGGCGGCGGCGTATCGCGACCGCATCCTCGCGGCGCTGCCGGCGGGGTTCGCGTTCGAGCCGCTGATGACGCTCTACCTCACCGACAACACGCCGCCGGCCGAGATCGCGGCGGCGCGCGCGAGCGGCTTCGTGCACGCCGTGAAGCTGTACCCGGCCGGCGCGACGACCAACTCGGATGCCGGCGTGACCGATCTCGCGCGCTGCACCGCGACGCTCGAAGCCATGCAGCAGCACCGGCTGCCGCTGCTGATCCACGGCGAGGCCACCGGCGCCGACGTCGACGTCTTCGACCGCGAGAAGCGCTTCATCGAGACCACGCTGATCGGGCTGGTGCAGCGCTTTCCGCAGCTGCCGATCGTGTTCGAGCACATCACCACCGCCAACGCGGTCAAGTTCGTCCTCGCGGCGCCGGACCACGTCGGCGCGACGATCACCGCGCATCACCTGCTGCTGAACCGCAACGCGCTGTTCGAGGGCGGCATCCGTCCGCATCACTGGTGCCTGCCGGTGCTGAAGCGCGAGGAACACCGCCTCGCGCTGCTGAAGGCGGCGACATCGGGCAGCCCGAAGTTCTTCCTCGGCACCGACAGTGCCCCGCATGCGCGCCACACCAAGGAGGCTGCGTGCGGCTGCGCCGGGCTCTACACCGCGCACGCCGCGATCGAGCTGTACGCCGAGGCCTTCGACAGCGTCGGCGCGCTCGACCGGCTCGAAGGCTTCGCCGCGTTCTTCGGCGCCGACTTCTACGGGCTGCCGCGCAACACCGACACGATCACGCTGCATCGCGAAGCCGTGGCCGTGCCGGCCGAGCTGCCGTTCGGCCACGAGACCGTGGTGCCGATGCGCGCCGGCGGCACCGTCGCGTGGCGCCTGCAGTGACCGCGCGCGGCGCGGAGCGGTCATTCCGCGGCGGCATTCCTGTGAATCCGCCGCCGTGGCGGCACCGGCCTGCGGCAAGCTCGCGCGTTGTCGCGGGGCCGCACGGCCGCCGCAGTCGCAGCGAGCGTCGACTCCCATGACCCCGATCACCGGCCGCACGCGGCTGTTCGGCATTCTTGCCGACCCCATCCACCACGTGCGCGCGCCGCAGGCGATCAACGCGCTGTTCGCGCAGCGCGGGTTCGACGGCGTGCTCGTGCCGATGCACGTGACCGCCGCCGCGCTGCCGGCGATGGTCGACGCGCTGCGGCGCATCGAGAACTTCGACGGCTGCGTGGTCACGATGCCGCACAAGAGCGCGATCGTGTCGCTGCTCGACCACGTGACCGACGACGCGCGCCAGGTGGGCGCCGTCAACATCGTGCGGCGCGACGCCGCCGGCCGCCTGCACGGCCACATCCTCGACGGCGAGGGCTTCGTCGCCGGGTTGCGCGCGTCGGGGTTCGACCCGGCCGGACGCTCGGTGTATCTGGCCGGGGCCGGCGGCGCCGGCAACGCGATCGCGTTCGCGCTCGCCCGCGCCGGCATCGCGCGTCTGGCGATCGCCAACCGGTCGCTCGCGCGCGCGAGCGGTCTCGCGCAGCGCATCGCCGCCGCGTGGCCGACGGTCGTCACCGGCACCGCGGGCGCCGACGCGTCGGGCTTCGACCTGGTCGTCAACAGCACGTCGCTCGGCATGCGCGCCGACGACGCGCTGCCGCTGGACGTCGCGACGCTCGCGCCGTCGCAGACCGTCGCGGAAATCATCATGCAGCCCGAGCGCACCGCGTTGCTCGCCGCCGCGGCGGCGCGCGGCTGTCGCGTGCAGCCCGGCGCGCCGATGCTCGACGCGCAGGTCGCGCTGATGGTGGCGTTCATGACCGGCGCCACGGGCACATGACCGTGAGCGCGACCGACGCCCGACCCGACCCCGGTGCCGCCGCGCTGCTCGCGACGCTGCGTGGCTGCGTCGACGCGCCCGACGTGCTGGTCGACCCCGTGGATGTCGAGCCGTGGTGCCACGACTGGCGTCGGCAGTTCCACGGCCGGCCGCTGTGCGTCGTGCTGCCGCGCACCGTCGAGGCCGTCGCGGCCGTCGTGCGCGCCTGCGGGCAGGCCGGGTACGCGGTCGTGCCGGTCGGGGGCAACACCGGGCTGTCGGGCGGCGCCACCCCCGACGCGAGCGGTCGCGACGTGGTGCTGTCGCTCGCGCGCATGCAGGCGGTGCGCCGCATCGATCCGGTCGGCGAGACGATGGAGGTCGAGGCCGGCTGCGTGCTGCGCACGGCGCAGGACGCCGCCGCCGAGCACGACCTGCTGCTGCCGGTGAGCCTGGCCGCCGAAGGCAGCGCCTGCATCGGCGGCGTGCTCGCGACCAACGCCGGCGGCACCAACGTGCTGCGCTACGGCATGGCGCGCAGCCGCGTGCTGGGGCTCGAGGTGGTGCTGGCCGACGGCCAGGTCGTGCGCGGACTGCGCGCGCTGCGCAAGGACAACGCGGGCTACGACTGGAAGCAGTGGTTCGTCGGCAGCGAAGGCACGCTGGGCATCGTGACCGCCGCGGTGCTGCAGCTCGCGCCGCGACCGAAGCACCGCGTGACCGCGCTGCTCGCGGTCGCGTCGCCCGAGGCCGCGCTGGCGCTGCTGCGGCGCGCGCGTCGGGATCTGGGCGACACGCTCGACGCGTTCGAACTGATGTCCGGCGCGGCCCTCGGCCGTGTCGTGCAGCACTGCGAGCGGGTGCTGCCGATGCCGGCGGCCGCGTGGTTCGTGCTGCTCGAAGCCGCGGCGTTCCTGCCGGGGCTGCGCGACGCGACCGAGGCGCTGCTCGAAGCGGCGCTCGAGCACGGCGACGCGACCGACGGCGTGATCGCGGAGTCCGCGCGGCAGGAGGCCGACCTGTGGGCGCTGCGCGAATCGATCACCGAAGCCGAGGCGCGCGAGGGGCGGTCGTACAAGCACGACGTGTCGGTGCCGATCGCGTCGATCCCCGCGTTCCTGCAGGCCGCCGACGCGGCCGTCGTGCAGGCGCTGCCACAGGCGCGGCTGAACGTGTTCGGCCACGTCGGCGACGGCAACCTGCACTACAACGTGATCGTGCCGCCCGGCACCGACGGCGCCGCGCTCAACGCGCTGGTGCACGACATCGTCGTGCGCTTCGGCGGCAGCATCTCGGCCGAGCACGGCATCGGCCAGTACCGCGTCGGCGAACTGGCGCGCAGCAAGTCGGCGGCCGAACTCGACCTCGCGCGGCGCATCAAGCAGGCGCTCGACCCGCAGGGCGTGCTGAACCCCGGCAAGGTGCTGCCGGCGCCACCGCACGGCGCATGACACCGGAGCGCTTCGACTACGTCATCGTCGGCGGCGGCACCGCCGGCTGCATCCTGGCCGACCGGCTCAGCGCGTCAGGGCGGCATCGTGTGCTCGTGCTCGAAGCCGGCGGCGAACCGGACGGGCGCTGGATCAAGGTGCCGGCGGGCTTCGCGAAGCTGCTGGTCGATCCGCGCTTCAACTGGCGCTTCGCCACCACGCCCGAGCCCGGCACGCGCGACCGTGCGATCGCCGTGCCGCGCGGCAAGGGGCTGGGCGGCTCGACGCTGATCAACGGGATGATCTGGGTGCGCGGCCAGCCCGCCGACTACGACGCGTGGCGCGACGCCGGCGCGGCCGGCTGGGGCTGGGCCGACGTCGAACCGACCTTCCGCGCGATCGAGACGTACGCGGCGGGCGGCGCGGGCCGCGGGCACGACGGCCCGCTACATGTCGAGCAGGTGCGCGAACGCTGGCCGATCACCGGCGCGTTCCTCGACGCCGCGCGCGAGGCCGGCCAGCGCCTGAACGACGACTACAACGGCGCCGACCAGGAAGGCTTCGGCTGGTACCAGGTGAACCAGCGCGACGGGCGCCGCTGGAGCGCGTACGACGCCTGGCTCGCGCCCGCCCGCGGCCGGCCGAACCTGACCGTGCAGACCGGCGCGCACGCGGTCGCGCTCGACTTCGACGGCACGCGCTGCATCGGCGTTACCGTGCGCCGCGGCGACCGCGACGTGGCGGTGCGCGCGAACCTCGAGGTGCTGCTCGCAGCCGGCGCCGTGCAGTCGCCGCAGCTGCTGGAGCTGTCGGGCATCGGCGATCCGGCGCGGCTGCAGGCGCTGGGCATCCCGGTGCGCCACGCGCTGCCCGGCGTCGGCGAGCACTACATCGACCACTACGCCACGCGGATGAACTGGCGCGTGCGCGGCACCGTCACGCTGAACGAGGCGAGCCGCGGCTGGCGCCTGGTGCGTGAAGTCGCGAAGTACGTCGCGCAGCGCCGCGGCATCCTGACGCTCGGCACCGGGCTCGTGCACGGCTTCGTGAAGACGCGGCCCCAACTGCCGACGCCCGATGCGCAG
>JALORJ010000089.1 GCA_025459035.1 Burkholderiales bacterium | reverse complement strand
GCCCCCGCCGGCCGACCAGGAGAGAGGACGATGAGGACACGACGGCCAGGAGCGGTCCTCGGGGCAGGGTCCGGAGCGGATGGAGCGCGGCGTCAGCGCGCGACGAAACGCAAGACCCCGTCGGGGCCTTCGACACGCGTGGCATCGCCCCGCTGGTGCAGGTGGTTCAGGTGTCCGATCGCCTCGCCCATCGCGAACACCAGTTGATGCGCGTCGAGCGTGCGCCGGAACAGCACCGGCAGCACGTCGGCCGCGCTCTTCGGCGTGTCGAGCGCCGCAAGCAGCTCGGCGAAGCGCTCCGCGTGGTGCGCCTCGAGGGTGTCGATGCGCGTCGCGATCCCGCGAAACGGCAGCCCGTGCGACGGCAGCACGAGCGTGTCGGGCGGCAGCACGCGATAGCGCTGCAGCGAGCGCAGGAACCTCCCGACCGGGTCCGCTTCGGGTTCGACCGGCCACACGCTCACGTTGGTGCTGATGCGCGGCAGCAGCATGTCGCCCGAGATCAGCACGCCCAGCGCCTGGCAGTACAGCGCGGCGTGCTCGGGACAGTGGCCGAAGCCGGCGATGACTTCCCAGTTGTGGTGGCCCAGTCGCACCGCGTCGCCGTCCATCAGCCGCGCGAACGCGGGCGGCAGCGGCCCGACGATGCGCCCGTAGCCGCCGCGGCGCTCGCGCCCGGCCTCGGCACGCGCCGGGGTCAGGCCGTGGCGCAGGAACAGCGCCGCCATCGGTTCCGGGGCGTAGCCCGGCTGCTCGGCGAGGATCGCGTGCGCAGTCAGGTACTCGCCTTCGGTCATCCACAGCGGCACGCCGCCGGCGCGCTCGACCAGCCAGCCGGCCAGGCCGACGTGGTCCGGATGGTGGTGCGTGGCGACCACCCGCACGACGGGGGTGTGGACCGCGAGCAGCGGCTCCCACGCGGCGCGCGTCGCGTCGTCGGCGATGCCGCAGTCGACGTGCGTCCAGCCGTCGGGGCCGGCCAGCAGCCACAGGTTGATGTGGTCGAGCGCGAACGGCAGCCGCATGCGCACCCACCGCACGCCCGGGGCGACCTCGATCCACGTCGACACGTCGGGCGGTGCGCCGAACGCGTACTCGAGGCCGGCGTCGGGGCGCGAGGGTCCCGACGCCGGCGGCGGCGCGGGGCGATCCGGAGCGGCGACTTCGGTCATGTATGGTCCGGGACGGGAGGGTTCACCCCGACGCGCGCGCGAGCGCCCGTCGGTCGTCTGTCGAGCGTCGATGGTAGCCAGCGGTCCGGCACTCAGGTGCGGAGCGCCCCCGTCACGCCCGCCGGCCCGACCCGCGGCCCACGGCCTGCCGTCGGTGCCGGCGACCTGCAGGAGGGTCGCATGCCACCCGTTCCCGTCCCGGCGCTCGTGCCGGATCTCGCGTCGCCGGACATGCTGTTGCGTGTCGCCGGCGTCGTCGTCGTCGGCGCGATCGCCGGCGAATGGATCGCGCGCTCCACGCGCCTGCCGCGCGTCATCGGATACACGCTGGCTGGCTGGGTCGCCGCGCTCGGCGGCTTCGGCGCCGCGCTGCCGTTCGACGGTCCGGTGCGCGTCCTCGTGGATCTCGCGCTTGGCGTGCTGCTGTTCGAGATCGGCAGTCGCGTGCGACTGCGCTGGCTGCGCCACAACCCCGGTCTGCTCGCGACAAGCGTGCTCGAAGCGCTCGCGGCTGCCGTCGCGGTCGGGTTCGCGCTGCAGGCGATCGGTCAGCCCCCGGCGGTGGCGGCCGCGTGCGCCGTGCTGGCGATCCCGTCGTCGGCCGCGCTGGCCGGGCGCGTCGCGTTCGAGCTGCGCGCCGACGGGCAGGTCACGCAGCGCATGACGGTGCTGACCGCGCTCGACACGCTGTACGGCGCGGTCGCACTGGTGCTGCTCGATGCCGGACTCGCCGCCGCGGGGGCGCCCGATCCGCGCATCGCGCTGGCGACGCTGGCGGTCTCGCTCGGCGGTGCGCTCGCGCTCGCGGCGCTGCTGGCGCTGGCGGTGGGCGCTGCAGCGCGCCGGGTCGATCTGCGCCACGAGGGCGCCGCGCTGCTGGTGCTGGGGCTCGTGATGCTGGCGGTGCTGGGCGCGCAGCGGCTCGGGTTGTCGACGCTGCTGGTGCCGCTGCTGGCGGGGGTGCTGCTGCGCAACACCACGGAGCGCGCGTGGTCGTGGCCGCGGCACTTCGGCACCGCGGGCGGTCTTCTGGTGCTGCTGCTGTTCGTGGTCGTCGGGTCCGCGTGGTCGGTCGCGCATCTGCTCGGCGGCGCGCTGGCCGCGTTGGTGCTGCTCGGCGCGCGCGTCGCGGCCAAGGCCGGCGTGGTCTGGGCGCTGTCCGGCTGGTCGCGGCTCGGGATGCGCAAGGGCTTCGCGCTGTCCCTGACGCTCACCCCGCTGTCGGCGACGGCGCTGGTGATGCTGAGCGAACTGCAGCGCCGCGACGCGGGGTTCGGCGCCCAGGTCGCACCGATCGTCGTCGCGGCCGTCGCGGGGGTGGAGCTGCTCGGCCCCGTGGCAGTGACCATCGCGCTGCGCTGGGCCGGGGAAGGACCCGACGCGCCGGCGGTCGTCACGGCGCGTGCGGCATGAGCCTCGAACCGTTCGCGCCGTCGCGCGCGCTGACGCTGGGGGTCGAGCTCGAGCTGCAGATCGTGAACACGCACGACCACGATCTCGCGCCGCACGCCCCGGACCTGCTGCGCGTGCTGCGTGGCGTGGCGCTGCCCGGCGACATCAAGCCCGAGGTCACGCGCAGCATGGTCGAGCTGTCGACCGGCATCTGCGACGACCATCGTGCCGTGCTCGCGCAGCTGCGCACGCTGCGCGACGCGCTGGTGGATGCAGCGCGGCGCCTCGAGATCGGCCTGTGCGGCGGCGGCACGCATCCGTTCCAGCACTGGAAGCGCCAGCGCATCTATGCGGAGCCGCGCTTCCGGCAGGTGTCGGCGCTGTACGGCTACCTCGCACGGCAGTTCACGGTGTTCGGCCAGCACGTGCATGTCGGCTGTCCGTCGGGCGACGACGCGCTGCTGCTGCTGCACGGCCTCGCGCGCTGGATGCCGCATCTGATCGCGCTGGCGGCGGCGTCGCCGTTCGTGCAGGGCGAGGACACCGCGTTCGACTCCGCACGGCTCAACTCGGTGGCGGCCTTTCCGCTCGCCGGCCGCGCGCCGTTCGTGACGACGTGGCGCGACTTCGAGGCGTACTTCGACCGCATGGCGCGCACCGGAATCGTGTCGAGCATGAAGGACTTCTACTGGGATATCCGGCCCAAGCCCGAGTTCGGGACCATCGAGGTCCGCGTGCTCGACACGCCGCTCACGATCGACAAGGCGGCAGCACTTGCGGCGCTGATCCAGTGCATCGCGGCCTGGCTGCGCGCCGAGCGGCCCTACGTGCCGGGCGAAGACGACGCGCTGGTCTACGGCTTCAACCGCTTCCAGGCGTGCCGCTTCGGGCTCGACGGACTGTGTGTCGATCCGACCGACGGCGCGCAGCGGACGATGCGCGCCGACCTCCTCGCGCTGTTCGCGCGCATCGAGGGCCACGCGATCGATCGCCACGCCGAGCCGGCGATCGCGCTGCTGCGCCAGTCGCTGCAGGAGGACGGCAACGACGCCACGTGGCTGCGGCGCACGTACGACCGCGAGCGCCAGCTGGCCGAGGTCGTGCGGCTGCAGGTGGCGCGCTGGGCCGCGACGGACACGTGACGGCGACGGCGCGCCCCGTCACGGTGCCGACTGTCGCCCGGGCGACTGATTTCCGGGCACGGACCGCGTAGGCTCGATGGCTCCCGCGACCGGGGGGTCGCTCGTCATGCCGAGGTGTTCCATGGACCGCGCGTCTGCCGCCGCCTTCCTGCGGTTTCCCCAGCTCGATTTCCATCTGGGCGAGACCATCGACATGCTGCGCGCGACGGTGCAGGACTTCGCGACCGCCGAGATCGCACCGCGCGCGGCCGAGATCGACGCGACCAACCAGTTCCCCGCCGACCTGTGGCGCAAGCTGGGCGATCTGGGGCTGCTGGGCATCACGGTGCCCGAGGCCGACGGCGGCACCGGTCTGGGCTACCTCGCGCACATCGTCGCGATGGAGGAGATCAGCCGCGCGAGCGCATCGGTGGGGTTGTCGTACGGCGCGCATTCGAACCTCTGCGTGAACCAGATCCGCCGCAACGGCAGTCCGGCGCAGAAGGCGCGCTACCTGCC
Source organism: Burkholderiales bacterium (assembly GCA_025459035.1). Lineage (GTDB taxonomy): Bacteria > Pseudomonadota > Gammaproteobacteria > Burkholderiales. Next base: position 4,448 of record JALORJ010000089.1, on the reverse strand, counting down.
GCGCCTGATCAGCGGCGAGCACGTCGGCGCGCTCGCGATGAGCGAGCCCGGCGCAGGCTCGGACGTCGTGTCGATGCGGCTGCGCGCCGAGCGCCGCGGCGACCGCTTCGTGCTGAACGGCAACAAGATGTGGATCACCAACGGGCCCGACGCCGACACCCTGGTGGTCTACGCCAAGACCGATCCCGAGGCCGGTCCGCGGGGCATCACCGCCTTCCTGATCGAGAAGGGCTTCGCGGGATTCTCGACGGCACAGAAGCTCGACAAGCTCGGCATGCGCGGATCGAACACGTGCGAGCTCGTGTTCGAGGACTGCGAGGTCCCGGAGGAGAACGTGCTGGGTGCCGTGGGTCGCGGCGTCAACGTGCTGATGAGCGGCCTCGACTTCGAGCGCGCCGTGCTCGCCGCTGGCCCGCTCGGCATCATGGCCGCGTGCATGGACACCGTCGTGCCGTACGTGCACGACCGGCGCCAGTTCGGCCAGGCGATCGGCGAGTTCCAGCTGATGCAGGGCAAGCTCGCCGACATGTACTCGACCATGATGGCGTGCCGTGCCTACGTGTACGCGGTCGGTCAGGCGTGCGACCGCGCGAATTCGCCCGACGCGATCCGGGCGCTGCGCAAGGATGCCGCTGGCGCCATCCTCTACGCGGCCGAGAAGGCGACGTGGATGGCCGGCGAGGCGATCCAGGCCCTCGGCGGAAACGGTTACATCAACGACTACCCGACCGGCCGCCTCTGGCGCGACGCCAAGCTGTACGAGATCGGGGCCGGCACGTCGGAGATCCGCCGCATGCTGATCGGCCGCGAACTGTTCGGGGAGACGGCATGAGCACCGCAGCGACCGCAGGCGCCGATTTCGGCAGGACGGCGTGAGCGAGCCCGCGGCGCGTCGCGCGCGCTGACCGGCACCGGCGCGACACGCGCGATGAACGCTCCGGCGACACTGACCGACCCGCACGCGCTCGCGAGCGCGTTCGCGCGGGCGTTGCTCGACGGATTCGACAAGCACTACCGCATCTTCCGCGACATGAGCCGCGCGGCGAAGCAGCGCTTCATCGCGAAGGACTGGGCGGCGGTGCAGAAGGCCCACGCGGAGCGCATCGCGTTCTACGACCAGCGCGTCGGCGAGGCGGCCGAGCTGCTGCAGCGCTCCTTCGATGCCGACCGCCTCGCCCCCGACGTGTGGGCGCGCATCAAGCTGCAGTACATCGGCCTGCTGACCGATCACGAGCAGCCCGAACTGGCCGAGACGTTCTTCAACTCGGTGAGCACGCGCCTGCTCCACCGGCGCTACTACCGCAACGACACGCTGTTCGTGCGGCCGGCCGTGTCGACCGAGCACCTCGAATCCGATCCGCCGGCATACCGCAGCTACTACCCGCTCGCGCACGGCATGCGGGCGGTGCTCGCGCGCATCGTCGCCGACTTCGACTTCGGCCTGCGCTTCGCGCATCTGCGCCGCGATCTGCGTCACGTGCTGCGCGCGCTGCGTCTGGCGGTGCCGCGCCCGCTCGTGCTCGAACCGAACCACCAGATCCAGGTGCTCAGCTCGGCCTTCTATCGCAACAAGCGCTGCTACGTGCTGGGCAAGATCGTCAACGGCAGCACCGAGCTGCCGTTCGCGATGCCGGTCGTGCACGCCGAGGACGGCAGCGGCCTCGAGATCGACGCGCTGCTGCTGGGCCAGCGCGAGATCGCGCCGCTGTTCGCGTTCAGCCGCGCCTATCTGATGGCCGACATGGTCGTGCCGTCGGCGTTCGTCGATTTCCTCGCGTCGATGCTGCCGGGCAAGCCGAAGGCCGAGCTCTACACGGCGCTCGGCCTGCAGAAGCACGGCAAGACGCTGTTCTATCGCGACTTCCTGCACCACCTGAAGCACTCGACCGATCCGTGCGTGCTGGCCCCGGGCATCCGCGGTCTCGTGATGATCGTGTTCACGCTGCCGAGCTACCCGTACGTGTTCAAGGTGATCCGCGACCGCATCTCGCCGACCAAGGAGGTCACGCGCGAGATCGTCAAGGAGAAGTACATGCTGGTGAAGCGCCACGACCGCATCGGGCGCATGGCCGACACCCTCGAGTACACCGACGTGGCGTTTCCGCGCGCCCGCATGTCCGAGGCGCTCGTCGACGAGCTTCGCCGCGAGGCGCCGAGCGCGATCGAGGAAGACGGCGACACCTTCGTCGTGCGCCACCTGTACATCGAGCGGCGCATGAAGCCGCTCAACCTGTATCTCGACGAGGTGGCCGAAGCGCCCGCGCTCGAGGCGATCGTCGACTACGGCAACGCGATCAAGGAACTGGCGTCGGTGAACATCTTCCCCGGCGACATGCTGTTCAAGAACTTCGGCGTCACGCGTGGCGGGCGGGTCGTGTTCTACGACTACGACGAGATCGCCTACATGACCGAGTGCAACTTCCGCCACATCCCCGCGCCGCGCACGCCGGAGGACGAGATGTCGGCCGAACCGTGGTACCCCGTCGGCCCCGACGACATCTTCCCCGAGGAGTTCGCGCCGTTCCTGCTGTCGGGCGTGGCGGTGCGCAAGCAGTTCCTCGAGCACCACGCCGATCTGCTCACCCCGGACTGGTGGAACGCCACCAAGGCGCGCTGCGAGGCCGGCTACATCGAGGACGTGTTTCCGTACTCGCCCAGGCGGCGTTTCGCCGTGAGATTCGGCGGCGCCGATGTCGCCCCGCGTTCGGCGCGCGCCACCGCGCCGATCGAATGAGCGCGCTGCGGACCGCGCTGTCGGCGCGTCTGGGCCTCGCGCTGCCGCTGTTCCAGGCACCGATGGCGGGGCTCACCACGCCGGCGCTCGTCGCTGCCGCGGTGCGCGCGGGCGTGCTGGGCAGCTTCGGCTGCGCCTATCGCGCGCCCGCCGACATCGAGGCCGACGCGCAGGCCGTGCGGGCCGTCACCGACGGCCCGTTCAATCTGAACTTCTTCGTCGCGCCGCAGCCGGACCCGATCGCGCCGGACGCGCAGACGGCCGCACTCGACGCGATCGCGCCGTGGTACCGCGAGATCGGGCTGCCGCCGCCGCAGCCGCTGCACGGCCCGTACGCCCCCGACCTCGACGCGCAGCTCGCCGCGGCCGCACGCGTCGCGCCGGCGGTCGTCACGTTCCACCTCGGGGTGCTGCCGGCCGAACGCGTGCAGGCCTTGCGTCGCGCCGGGGCGCTCGTCGGCGGCAGCGCCACCTGCCTCGACGAGGCGCATGCGCTCGCCGCGGCGGGCTGCGACTTCGTGGTCGCACAGGGCGGCGAGGCGGGCGGGCACCGCGGCACCTGGCTGCGCGACCCGCACGACGCGCTGACCGGCACGCTCGCGCTCGTGCGACTGCTGGTGCGCGACGGGGGGCTGCCGGTGGTCGCCGCTGGCGGCATCATGGACGGCGACGGCATCGCGGCCGTGCTGGCGCTCGGCGCGCAGGCCGCGCAGCTCGGCACCGCGTTCATCGCGTGTCCGGAGTCCGGGGCCTCCGCGCCGCAGCGCGCGGCGCTGCTGGCCGCCCGCGACGACGCGACGCGACTGTCCGACAAGTTCACCGGCAAGCCGGCGCGCGGGCTCGTGAACCGGTTCATGCGCGAGGCCCGTGACCACGACATCGCGACGCTGCCGTTTCCGGCCCAGCTCGGGCTCACGGCGCCGCTGCGGGCGCCCACCGTGAAGCAGGGGTCCGCGGACTTCCTGTCGCTGTGGGCAGGTCAGGCCGTCGCGCTTTCCCGCGCGCTTGCGGTGGCCGACCTCGTCGCCGCCCTGACCGCCGAGACCCACGCGGCGCTCGACCGCCTGCAGGCACTGCGCGAGCCCGCGTCCGCGTCGGCGCTCGCGTCGACCGGTGTGGCGTCGGCCGTGCCGACCCCCGTTTCCTGACCCCGTCCGCCGAGGAGTCCGTCATGTCCGTCCCGCCGATCGCCGATCCGGTCGTCATCGTCGCCGCCGCCCGCACGCCGATGGGCGGCTTCCAGGGTGACCTGAAGGACTTCACCGCCTCCGCGCTCGGCGCCGTCGCGATCCGGGCCGCGGTCGAGCGCGCCGGCATCGCGGCGACCGACGTCGAGGAAGTGGTGATGGGCTGCGTGCTGCCGGCGGGGCAGGGCCAGGCGCCCGCACGCCAGGCGGCGCTTGGCGCGGGCCTGCCGCTGTCGGCCGGCTGCACGACGGTCAACAAGATGTGCGGGTCCGGCATGAAGGCCGCGATGTTCGCGCACGACCTGCTGCTGGCCGGCAGCAACCGCGTGATGGTGGCCGGCGGCATGGAGTCGATGACGCAGGCGCCGTATCTGCTGCCGAAGGCGCGCGCTGGCTGGCGCATGGGGCACCAGCAGGCGCTCGACCACATGTTCCTCGACGGTCTCGAGGACGCGTACGACAAGGGCCGCCTGATGGGCTCGTTCGCCGAGGAGTGCGCGGACCGCTACGGCTTCACCCGCGAGGCG
>JALORJ010000088.1 GCA_025459035.1 Burkholderiales bacterium | reverse complement strand
CAGGTGCGACGCGGTGATGCCGCGCGCCGCCAGTGCGGCGCTCAGGCGCGCGTCGAACGCGAAGTACGGCCGCCCGGCGGCGTCACGGGCGACCCGGATCGCCTGCAGCGTCGCCGGCACCCGCACGCCGGTGCCGAAGGCCTTCGCGAAGGCTTCCTTGGCGGCGAACCGCTTCGCGAGGAACGCGTCCGGATGCGGCGCGCGCTCGTAGTCGGGCCATTCGTCACGGGCGAGCACACGGCGCGCGAAGCGCTCGCCGAAGCGCGCGAGGCCCCGCTGCATACGCCCGCGGGCGCACATGTCGACACCGACGCCGGCGATCATCGCGCCGCCTGCGCGTGGCCCGCCGCGATCGCGGCGAGATAGCGCCGCACCGCCTCGCCCATGCCGACTTCGAGCGCGTCGGCCGTCAGCGCGTGGCCGATCGACACTTCCTCCACGTGCGCAACGTGGCGCAGGAAGTCGGGCAGGTTCGCGAGGTTGAGATCGTGGCCGGCGTTGATGCCCAGGCCCGCGGCGTGCGCCGCGTCGGCGGCCGCGGCGTAGCGCGCCAGCGATGCGGCCTGCGCGGGGGTGCCGTGCGCGGCGGCGTAGGGCTCGGTGTACAGCTCGATGCGGTCGGCGCCGACATCGCGTGCACGCGCCATCGCGGCGGGCTCCGGATCCATGAACAGGCTCGTGCGGACGCCGGCCGCGCGGACGTCGCGCAGCACCGCGGCGACCCGGTCGCCATCGCGCGCGAGATCCCAGCCATGGTCGGACGTCGCGGCGGCCGGATCGTCCGGCACCAGCGTGAACTGGTGCGGGCGCACGGCCAGCACCAGCGGCACGATGTCGTGGAACGGGTTGCCTTCGATGTTGAACTCGATGTCCGGGTGCGCCGCGAGCAGCGCCTTGAGGGCGTGGACGTCCGCCGTGCGGATGTGCCGCCCGTCCGGGCGCGGATGCACGGTGATGCCATGCGCGCCGTGCGCGACCGCGATCGCGGCGTGACGGGTCACGCTGGGCAGATCGAGCGGGCGCGTGTTGCGCACCAGCGCGATCTTGTTGAGGTTGACGCTGAGTCGGGTCATGCGGCGATCACAGGTGTTGCAGGTCCTGCACGATCTGCCGCGTGTGCAGGTCGTGCGTCCCGAGGTGGTGCTGCAGCAGCGCGCGCAGCAGGCGTTTGGCTTCGGCAGCGGCCGTCGCGTGCGTGTAGTCGTCGCGCGCCATCGCGAGCAGCGTCGCGCCGCGGACGGCGAACGGATCGTCGTCGCGCACCGCCGCGAGCGACAGTACGGCACCGTGCTCCGGCACCCAGCGATAGCGTCCGTCCGCCGCGATGCGCGCGCCGGCGTCGGCCTCGTGCTCGAGCTCGAGGCCGTAGCCCAGCGCGGCCAGCAGCACGCGCTCGAAGCGGCGCAGCACCGCGGCCGGTGCGACGTCGCCGCGGGCCAGTGCGACGACGGCGACGCGATAGTCGTCGAAGAGTGCCTCGTGCGGGTCCTCGCGGCCGAGGCAGCGCACCAGCAGCTCGTTCAGATAGAAGCCGCACATCAGTCCGGTCCCGCCCAGCTGCGGCACGCCGCCCTCGCGTTCGGCACTCACCAGCACGCGCACCTCGGCGCGGCCCGACCACGCGAGGCGCAGCGGCTGAAACGGCATCAGCAGCCCGCGCAGCGTGGATGCCGGTCGGCGCGCGCCCTTCGCCGCGGCCATCAGCACACCGTGGCGCCGCGTGAAGAAACGCACGACGAGGCTGGTCTCCTTCCACGGATGGGTGTGCAGCACGAACCCGGGCTGATCGACTTCGCGCCGTCGGTCGGCCGCCGCGACGGTGCCGGGCGGCGGGCTCTCATGCGAAGCCATACGCCGCGATCCGACGCGGGTCGCGCGCCCAGTGCTCGTCGACCTTGACCCACAGCTCGAGCCACACGCGGCCCTGGAACTCGCGCTCCATGTCGATGCGCGCGTCGGTCGCGATCTGCTTCAGGCGCTCGCCACCCGCGCCGATCACCATGGCCTTGTGGCTGTCGCGGCCGACGACGATGGCCGCGTGGATGCGGCGCAGTTCGCCTTCCATCTCGAACTGCTCGATCACCACGGCCGCCTCGTACGGCAACTCGTCGCCCATCGTGCGGAACAGCTTCTCGCGCACGAACTCGGCGGCGAGAAAGCGCTCGCTGCGGTCGGTGACCTGATCGGCGTCGTAGCGCAACGCGTCGGCCGGGGGCAGCCACGGCCGCAGCGCGCGCTCGAGGTCGTCGCACTGCGTGCCCTTCTGCGCACTGACCGGCACGATGGCCGCGAAGTCGCGCCGCGTCGACAGGTCGGCCAGGAACGGCAGCAGCCGCTCGCGCCGGTCGACCCGGTCGACCTTGTTCACCGCCACCACGACGGGCTGCTCGGCAGGCAGCAGCGACAGCACACGCGCGTCGTCCGGGCCGAAGCGCAGCGCCTCGATCACGAACAGGAACACGTCGATGTCGCGCAGCGTGTCGGTGACGGAACGGTTCAGCGCGCGGTTCAGCGGTCCGCCGTGCGTCTTCTGGAAGCCCGGTGTGTCGACGAACACGAACTGCGCGTCGTCGCGCGTGACGATGCCCAGGATCGGGTGGCGCGTGGTCTGCGGCCGGCGCGACGTGATGCTCACCTTCTGGCCGACGAGGCGGTTGAGCAGGGTCGACTTGCCGACGTTCGGACGGCCCACCACCGCCACGGTACCGACGCGCAGTTCGGGACGCGGGGCTTCGCTCATCGGGCCTCCTCGCGACCTTCCAGCCGCGACAGCAGCGCGGCCGCCGCGATCTGTTCCGCGACCCGACGACTGCGGGCCTCGCCGCGCGCGGTCGCCGGCGGGTTGTCGATCGTGCACTCGACCGCGATACGGCCCGCGTCGGTGGCGATCACGCGATAGGCCGGCAGCGCTCGGCGACGTCCCTGCAGCCACTCCTGCAGCGCCGTCTTGGGGTCCTTGGCCGCGGCATCGTCGCCCAGCGTGGCGAGCCGATCGCCATACGCCGCGCGCACGAAGCGCTGCGCAGCGTCGAATCCGCCGTCAAGGTACACCGCGCCGACCAGCGCTTCGAACGCGTCGGCCAGCATCGACGGGCGCGCCGCGCCGCCGGAGCGACGCTCGCCGTTGCCCAGGTCGATGCGGGGGCCGAGGTCCAGTGCGGCCGCCTGCGCCGCGAGGCTGGCCTCGTTCACGAGCCGCGCCCGCGCACGCGACAGGTCGCCCTCGGGCCGCTGCGGCAGGCGCGCGTAGACCTCGCTCGCGATCACGCAACCGAGCACGGCATCGCCGATGAACTCGAGGCGCTCGTTGTGCGTGGCGCTGGCGCTGCGGTGCGTGAGCGCCTGGCGCAGCAGGGTCGGGTCGCGGAAGACGTACCCGAGCGGTGCGAAGGGATCAGCGGCGGCCACGCCAGCCCGCCGGAACGTGGCGCCGGTTCAGTTGCCGCTCGTCGCCACGAAGTCGAAGCACAGACTGACCGGCCCGAACAGCGCCACCTTCTGTTCGTAGGCGACGCTCATGCGAAAGCTGCCGCCGTCGGTCTTCTCGAATTCGATGTCGCTGCCGTTCACCGCGCTGATGTTGTCGATCAGCATCCGGTTGTTGAAGCTCGTGACGATGTCCTTCTGCGAGTCGCCGTTGGAGCCGCGCGACAGCTCGCGCAGGTGCTTCACGACCGTGAAGTAGTCGAGCAGCGGCGGGAAGGTCTTCATGCCGAGCAGGGCGACGAAGACCAGGACGAACCCCACGAAGATCAGCCCGATCAGGCTCAGACCACGTTGTCGGCGCATCGCGCGTGTCTCCTGTCGCTCAGTCGATGCCCGAGCCGATGCGGCCGAGGGCACCGAAATTCCACCAGATCGCGAACGCCCGGCCGACCACGTTGGCATCGGGCACGAAGCCCCAGTAGCGGCTGTCGTGACTCGAATCGCGGTTGTCGCCCATCATGAAGTACTGGCCTTCGGGCACGCGGCAGACAAAGCCCTCGTCATTGTATTCACAGCGTTCGCGCTGCGGAAAACCCTGCACGCTGGCCAGCTGTACCGACGGCGCGTCGAGATTCACGATGATCGAGTGGCGATGCTCGCCGGCCGTCTCGCGGAAGCGCTTGCTGCTGATCAGGTTGAGATTGCCGCTCTCGACGTAGTTGAAGTCCTGCTCCGGCTCGACCGGAATCGGCTTGCCGTTCACCGTCAGGCGCTTGTTGCGGTACTCGACCGTGTCGCCCGGCAGACCGATGACGCGCTTGATGTAGTCCTGCGACGGGTCGCCCGGAAAGCGGAACACCATCACGTCGCCGTGCTTCGGCGACGACACGTCGATCAGCTTCGTGTTCGTGACCGGCATGCGGATGCCGTAGACGAACTTGTTGACCAGGATGAAGTCGCCGACCAGCAGCGTCGGGATCATCGACCCGGACGGGATCTTGAACGGCTCGACCAGGAACGAGCGCAGCACGAAGACCACGAGGATCACCGGGAAGAAGCTCTTCGGGTACTCGATCCACCACGGCTCGCGGGCGTCGGCGGGCCGCGAGCGGCGCAGCACCAGACGGTCCGCCAGTGCCACCCCGCCGGTGAGCACGAGCAGCGCGAGCATCCCAAGGGCGAAGTTCACGGCTCAGCGCCCCTCGACCTGGAGGATCGCGAGAAAGGCTTCCTGCGGAATCTCGACGTTGCCGACCTGCTTCATGCGTTTCTTGCCCGCCTTCTGTTTCTCGAGCAGCTTCTTCTTGCGTGTGATGTCGCCGCCGTAGCACTTGGCCAGCACGTTCTTGCGCAGGGCTTTCACGGTCTCGCGGGCGATGATGTGCGATCCGATCGCGGCCTGCACCGCGATGTCGAACATCTGGCGCGGGATCAGCTCGCGCATCTTCGCGGCGAGTTCGCGCCCGCGGTACTGCGAGTTCGAGCGATGGACGATCAGCGACAGCGCGTCGACCTTCTCGGCGTTGATGAGGATGTCCAGCTTCACGAGGTCGTCGGCGCGGTACTCCTTGAACTCGTAGTCGAGCGACGCGTAGCCGCGGCTGGTCGACTTGAGCTTGTCGAAGAAGTCCATCACCACCTCGTTGAGCGGCAGTTCGTAGGTCAGCATCACCTGCCGCCCCATGTACTGCAGGTTCTTCTGCACCCCGCGCTTCTGGTTGCACAGCGTGATCACCGCGCCGACGAACTCCTGCGGCAGCAGGATCGTCGCGGTGATGATCGGCTCGCGGATCTCCTCGATCTTCGACGCCTCCGGCAGCCGCGACGGGTTCTCGACCTCGATGACCGTGCCGTCGCGCTGCAGCACCTCGTAGACGACAGTGGGTGCCGTCGTGATCAGGTTCATCCCGTACTCGCGCTCGAGGCGCTCCTGCACGATGTCCATGTGCAGCAGACCGAGGAAGCCGCAGCGGAAGCCGAAGCCCAGGGCCTGCGACGTCTCGGGTTCGTAGCGCAGCGACGAGTCGTTCAGGTGCAGCTTCTCGAGGGCGTCGCGCAGCGCGTCGTACTCGTTCGACTCGACCGGGTAGAGCCCGGCGAACACCTGCGGCTGGATTTCCTTGAAGCCCGGCAGGGGCGTCGCGGCGGGGCGGTCCGCCAGCGTGATCGTGTCGCCCACCTTGGCGTGCTGCAGTTCCTTGATGCCGGTGATCACGAACCCGACCTCGCCCGCGGACAGCTGCTCGGTCTGGCGCGACTTCGGCGTGAAAACCCCGACCTGCTCGCAAAGATGCGTGGTGCCGCTCGCCATCAGCAGCACGCGGTCCTTCGGACGCAGCACGCCGTCGACCATCCGCACCAGCATCACGACGCCCACGTAGTTGTCGAACCACGAATCGACGACCAGCGCCTTCAGCGGTGCGGTCGGATCGCCGCTCGGCGGCGGGATCTTCGCGATGACCGCCTCGAGGATGTCGGCGATGCCGACGCCCGTCTTGGCGCTCGCGCGCACCGCTTCGTCGGCGACGATGCCGATGACGTCCTCGATCTCGTCGATGACCCGCTCGGGCTCGGCCGACGGCAGATCGATCTTGTTCAGCACCGGTACGACCTCGACGCCGAGATCGATCGCGGTGTAGCAGTTGGCCACGGTCTGGGCCTCGACGCCCTGCGACGCGTCGACCACCAGCAGCGCGCCCTCGCAGGCCGACAGCGACCGCGAGACCTCGTACGAGAAGTCGACGTGGCCCGGGGTGTCGATGAGGTTCAGGTGATAGACCTTGCCGTCGCGGGCGGCATAGCGAAGCGCGGCGGTCTGGGCCTTGATGGTGATGCCACGTTCGCGCTCGAGGTCCATCGAGTCGAGCACCTGCTCGCCCATCTCGCGGTTGGAAAGCCCGCCGCAGAACTCGATGAAGCGGTCGGCGAGCGTCGACTTGCCGTGATCGATGTGGGCGATGATCGAGAAGTTTCGGATGTGCTGCATCGGTGCTGCGGGGGCCTGCAAGCGCAAAGGGGGCACCGAGGTGCCCCCTGAAGACCGCGATCGGAAGCCGCGGAGTCTATCGGAACGATGCCGCGCCGCGGCATCGTCCGGACCGGAGCCGCGGCGTCAGTTGCCCAGACGCAGCGGGATGTAGAGGGACGAGTCGCCGCGCCGGATCAGCAGCGCGACGCTGCGCGCCTTGTCGAAGCCGCCGACGATCTGGTTGAGCTGCTCGATCGACTTGACGTCCTGGTTGTTGAGCGCCAGCAGCACGTCGCCGCGGCGGATCCCCGCCTTCGCCGCGTTGCCCTGCACGTCCTCCACCAGCAGCCCGTTGGCGATGCCCATCTCCTTGCGCTGCTCGGCGGACAGCTCGGACAGACGCATGCCCAGCTTCTCGACGGCGTCGCCGACCTTCGCCGGCGCCTTCTTCGGCTTCTCGGCGCGCTTGTCGTCCGCCAGCTCGCCGACCACGACCGGCAGGTCCTTCGGCGCGCCCTTGCGCCACACCGTCACGGTCGACTTGTTGCCCGGGCGGGTCGCCGCGACGATGCGCGGCAGTTCGTTCGACGACTTCACTTCCTTGCCGTCGAACTTGATGATGACGTCGCTCGTCTCGACCCCGGCACGGTCGGCCGGACCGCCCTTCTCGACCGAGTTCACCAGCGCACCGATCGGCTTGGCCAGCCCGAAAGACTCGGCCAGCTCCTTGGTGACCTCCTGGATCACCACGCCGATGCGCCCGCGTGTCACGCGGCCGGTCGTGCGCAGCTGGTTGGCGATGTCCATTGCGACGTCGATCGGGATCGCGAACGACAGCCCCATGAAGCCGCCGGTGCGGCTGTAGATCTGCGAGTTGATGCCGATCACCTCGCCCTTCATGTTGAACAGCGGCCCGCCCGAGTTGCCCGGGTTGATCGCGACGTCCGTCTGGATGAACGGCGTGAAGGTCTCCTGCGGCAACGTGCGGCCCTTGGCGCTGACGATGCCCGCGGTCACCGTGCTCTCGAAGCCGAACGGCGAGCCGATGGCCAGCACCCATTCGCCGACCTTCAGCTTGTTGGCGTCGCCCAGCTTCACCGCCGGCAGGCCGCCGGCATCGATCTTGATCAGCGCGACGTCGGAGCGCTTGTCGCTGCCGATGACCTTCGCGGTGAACTCGCGCTTGTCGCTCAGACGCACGGTGATGTCGTCACCGGCGTCGACCACGTGCGCGTTGGTCATGATGTAGCCGTCGGCGCTGATGATGAAGCCCGACCCGAGCGAGCGGCCTTCGCGGTCCTGCGGCTGACCGCCACCGGGCGGCTGGCGGCGGAAGAAGTCGAGCGGGTCTTCCTCGCCCTCCGCGCCCGGGGCGCCGTCCTTGCGCGACGACGTGGTGCTGATGTTCACGACCGAGTCGGACTCCGCTTCGACCAGATCGGTGAAGTCGGGAAGCTCCTTGGCCTGTGTCGGCGCGACGAACGGCAGCGACAGCAAGGCGGCTGCGAGCATGGGCAGCACGTGACGCGAAATCATGTTGTGGGTTCCCTGACCTGTGAAGACCGTCCTGGGCAGACGCGGGACGGTGGCGCGCGATCGAAGAAGGCGGTTGTCAGCGGGGCCGCATCGGCACGGCGTCGGCCACCTGCACCAGGGTCTTCGCCGGGACTTCGCCCAGCACCGTCACGACCATGTCGCCGGAGACCTTGGTGAAGACGTTCAGCGGCCCCTGCTGCGAGGGCCCGGGGTTGGCCTTGCGCGCCGTCGCGCCCTCGATGAACACGGACATCGAGGCCATGCCGTCCGACAGCACGATGTGCGTCAGCACCTCGGTGCTGCCCTGACGCTGACGGCGCATCTCGGAGACCTTCCGAAACCCGGGCGGGAGCGGACCGAGGCTCCAGCCCGCGTCCGTCGGCCGGGCGTCGGACGTCACGACCGTCCAGCCCTCCGTCGACGGCGGCTGCATGGTGTCGCGCGACAGCTTCGGCTGCAGGTCGAGCTGCGTGAAGAAGAACTGCTCGACCGCCTGACCCTTCTCGTCGTTCATGCGGGCCTTGACCAGCAGCCCGGTCGCGGCCTCGACCCAGAACTTGTGGCCGTAGCGCAGGCCGTCGCGCGGCTGCAGCGTCAGCGCCTGGGCGTCGTGCCCCGCGACGCGCTCGACCTCGGCCACGCGCACGTCGTAGTGGTCCACCACACTCGCGAACTGCTGCGGCAGCAGCGCCGGGAAGCTGCGGCCGATGCGCCGCTTCTCGATGCGCA
>JALORJ010000087.1 GCA_025459035.1 Burkholderiales bacterium | reverse complement strand
CCGCACTTCGGGCAGGTGCACGCGAGGAAGTCCTCGCGCTTGTTCAGCGGGTTGCCCGAGCCGTCGGGCACGCAGTCCTCGGGCAGCACGACCGGCAGCTGGTCGTCGGGCACCGGCACCGCGCCGCACGTGGGGCAGTGGATGATCGGGATCGGCGTGCCCCAGTAGCGCTGGCGCGAGATGCCCCAGTCGCGCAGCCGCCATGTGGTGCGCTTCTCGCCGATGCCCGCCGCGACCAGATCGGCCGCGATGGCGTCGACGGCGGCCTCGAACCCCAGCCCGTCGTACTTGCCGGAATTCACGCAGCGCCCGCGCTGCTTGTCGGCGTACGCGTCGGCCCAGGCGTCGGTCGAGAAGGTCACGCCGTCGATCGCGATCACCGGCTCGATCGGCAGGCCGTACTTCTTCGCGAAGGCGAAGTCGCGCTCGTCGTGCGCGGGCACGCCCATCACGGCGCCGTCGCCGTAGCTCATCAGCACGTAGTTGCCGATCCACACCGGCACGTCGCGCCCGTTCAGCGGATGCCGCACCGTGAAGCCGGTCGGCATGCCCTTCTTCTCCATCGTCGCGAGGTCGGCTTCCATCACCGAGCCACGCTTGCACTCGTCGACGAACGCAGCCAGCGCCGGGTCACGCGCCGCGGCGGCCTGCGCGATCGGGTGCTCGGCGGCCACCGCGCAGAAGGTCACGCCCATGATCGTGTCGACACGCGTGGTGAACACCCACAGCTTGTCGGCGATGCCGGGGATCGCGTGGTCGAAGCCGAAGCGCACGCCCTGGCTGCGACCGATCCAGTTGGCCTGCATCGTGCGCACGCGCTCGGGCCAGCCGTCGAGGCCGTCGAGCGCGGCCAGCAGCTCCGGCGCGTACTGCGTGATGCGCAGGTAGTACATCGGGATCTCGCGCTTCTCGACCAGCGCGCCAGTGCGCCAGCCGCGGCCGTCGATCACCTGCTCGTTCGCGAGCACCGTCTGGTCGACCGGATCCCAGTTGACGCTGCCGGTCTTCTGGTAGGCGATGCCGCGTTCGAGCATGCGCAGGAACAGCCACTGGTTCCAGCGGTAGTAGTCGGGGCGGCAGGTCGCGAGCTCGCGCGACCAGTCGATGGCGAAGCCCAGCGCCTTCAGCTGGCCGCGCATGTACGCGATGTTGTCCCACGTCCACTTTGCCGGCGGCACGCCGTTGGCCATGGCGGCGTTCTCGGCCGGCAGGCCGAAGGCGTCCCAGCCCATCGGCTGCAGCACGTCGAAGCCGCGCATGCGGTGCCAGCGCGACAGCACGTCGCCGATCGTGTAGTTGCGCACGTGGCCCATGTGCAGCTTGCCCGACGGATACGGGAACATCGACAGGCAGTAGTACTTGGGGCGATCCGCGCGTTCGGTGACGCGGTCGGTGCCGGCCGCCTCCCAGGCGTCGCGCGCGGTGCGCTCGACGAGATCGGGTCGGTACTGGGCTTCCATCTTCGAAGGCGCGCGCGATGCGGTCCGGGAAAGCGTTCGAGTATAGGTGCCTCATCCAGCCGACCGCCGGGCGCGTATCGACCGGCGACACCGCCCCGCAGGGCGTCTTCTTGGAGACCCGTCGATGAAATCCTTTCCCGTGCTCGCGCTCGTCGCGCTGCTTGCACTGTCCGTGTCCGGGGGCGCCCGTGCCGCCGCCGACATCCATGTCCACGCCCTGACCATGCCCGCGTGGGTGGTGAAGGACGGCGCCCGGCGGCCGCTCGCGGCGGGCGCCGCCGTCGAGCCCGGGGCCACGGTCGAGACCGGCGACGGTGCGCGCGTGCAGCTGGCGCTCGCCGACGGCAGCACGGTGCGGCTGGGCGAGAACGCGCGCTTCACCGTCGCCACCGCCGCGATGAACCGCGACAGCGGCCTGTTCAAGGCCACGCTGCGCGTGCTGGTCGGGGCGTTCCGCTTCACCACCTCCGCGCTCGCGAAGCAGCGCACGCAGCGCGACGTGTCGATCCAGCTGCCGACGGTGACGGCCGGCATCCGCGGCACCGACCTGTGGGGCAAGGCCACCGATGCACGCGACTTCGTCGTGCTGATCGAAGGCGCGATCGGCGTGCAGCGCAGCGGCGACGCTGCCGAGATCGCGATGACGCAGCCGCTGTCGCTGATCGACGCGCCGAAGGGCGCACCGCTGCCGCCGGGCCTCGACCGCATCACCCAGGCCGAGCTCGACCGCTACGCGACCGAGACCGACCTCGCTCCCGACAGCGGCGCCGTGCGCAACGGCGGCAAGTGGCGGGTGGTGATCGCACGTCTGGCCGGACAGAGCGAGGCGCTGGCGGTGTACGACCAGCTGCGCGATGCCGGCTGGGCCGCGGCGATCCGGCCGGTCGGCAGCGGCGCGACCGCGACCTATCGCGTGCAGATCACTGGCTTCGTCACGCGCGCCGATGCCGAAGTGCAGGCGGCGCGGCTGAAGACGAGGTTCGGCTTCGACACGATCGGCGTGACGCGCTGAGCGGCCCGCGCGCGGCCGGCGCCGAGGCGGTGCCGGCCGACGCTTCCGGGTAACTTGCGGCGCAGCTTCTCGCGGCGTCGCCCATGAATTCCGATCTTCTCGACGGCCTCAATCCCCGTCAGCTCGCAGCCGTCACCCTGGCGCCCGTACCGGCGCTGATCCTCGCGGGGGCCGGCAGCGGCAAGACCCGCGTGCTGACCACGCGTATCGCGTGGCTGATCTCGACCGGCCAGGCCAGCCCCGGCGGCATCCTGGCGGTGACGTTCACCAACAAGGCGGCGCGCGAGATGCACACGCGGCTGGCCGCGATGCTGCCGATCGACACGCGCGGCATGTGGATCGGCACCTTCCACGGGCTGTGCAACCGCATGCTGCGCGCGCACTGGCGCGACGCGGCGCTGCCGCAGACCTTCCAGATCCTCGACAGCGCCGACCAGCTCGCGATGGTCAAGCGCGTGATGAAGGCGCAGGGCATCGACGAGGAGCGCTTCCCGCCGCGACAGGTGACCTGGGCGATCGCCGCCGAGAAGGAAGCCGGACGCCGCGCCGGCGCGATGGAGGCCACCGACGAGTTCTCGCGCCGCGTGCGCGATGTCTACGAGGCCTACGACCAGCAGTGCCAGCGCGAGGGCGTCGTCGACTTCGCCGAGCTGCTGCTGCGTTCGTTCGAGCTGCTGTCGCGCCACGAGGTGCTGCGTCAGCACTACCAGCGGCGCTTCCGCCATCTGCTGGTCGACGAGTTCCAGGACACCAACGTGCTGCAGTACCGCTGGCTCAAGCTGCTGGCCGGCGACGACGGCGCGGTGTTCGCGGTCGGCGACGACGACCAGTCGATCTACCGCTTCCGCGGCGCCAACGTCGGCAACATGGCGGCGTTCGAGCGCGAGTTCCACGTGCGCGAGGTGATCAAGCTCGAGCAGAACTACCGCTCGCACGGCTGCATCCTCGACGCCGCCAACGCGCTGATCACCCACAACGCGCAGCGTCTGGGCAAGACGCTGTGGACCGCCGAAGGCCGCGGCGAGCCGCTGCGCGTCTACGAGGCCGTCACCGATCACGAAGAGGCCGGCTACGTCGTCGACGAAGTCGCGCAGCTGCGCCAGGAAGGCGTGCGCCTGATCGACATCGCGCTGCTGTACCGGTCGAACGCGCAGTCGCGCGTGCTCGAGCACGCGCTGTTCGCGGCCGGGCTGCCGTACAAGGTGTACGGCGGGCTGCGGTTCTTCGAGCGTCAGGAGATCAAGCACGCGCTCGCGTACCTGCGGCTGGTGGCCAACCCGGACGACGACGGCGCGCTGCTGCGGGTGATCAACTTCCCGACGCGCGGCATCGGCGCGCGCTCGATCGAGCAGCTGCAGGACGCGGCGCGCGAACGCGGCATCAGCCTGTGGGCCGCCGCGTGCGGCGGTCACGGCGGCGGCCGGGCGTCCGGCGCGATCGGCGGCTTCGTGCAGATGATCGAGCGCACCCGCGCGTCGGTCGCCGGTCTGGCACTGGGCGAGATCGTCGACGCGGTCATCGACGCGAGCGGACTGAAGCCGCACTACCGCACCGAGAAGGAAGGCGAGGACCGGCTGGGCAATCTCGACGAGCTGGTCAACGCCGCGGCGGCCTTCGACCTCGCCGCCGCGACGGCGACCGTGGAGGGCGACATCGTCGACGCCGACCCGGCCGCGCTGCCGGCGCTCGACGCGTTCCTCGCGCACGCCGCGCTCGAAGCCGGCGACACGCAGGCCGGCGCCGGTCAGGATGCGCTTCAACTGATGACGGTTCACGCGTCGAAGGGGCTCGAGTTCCACGCGGTGTTCGTGGTCGGCCTGGAGGAAGGCCTGTTCCCGCACGAGAACAGCCTCGACGAACACGACGGCCTCGAGGAAGAGCGCCGCCTGATGTACGTCGCGATCACGCGCGCGCGCCGCCGCCTGTACCTCACCTTCTCGCAGTCGCGGATGCTGCACGGCCAGACCCGCTACAACGTCGCGTCGCGCTTCCTGCGCGAGATCCCCGAGGCGCTGCTGAAGCCGGTCAACGCGTCGCCCGCGCGGCACGCCGCCGGGCTCGCCGGTCACGGGTTCGGCGGCGGGGGCAGTGGCGGGCGGTCGAGCGTCGCCGGACCGTCGTGGTCGGCGCAGTACGGCCGCGCGCCGTCCGCACCGCGCGTGACCGACCCGGCCGTGGCCACGATCGCGGCCCGCGCGGCCGACCATCCGTTTCGCGTGGGCCAGAACGTCGAGCATGCGAAGTTCGGCCCCGGCGTCGTCGTGGCCGCGCAAGGCAGCGGCAGCGACGCCCGCGTGCGCGTGAACTTCAGGAACGCGGGCGAGAAGGAACTGCTGCTGGCGTACGCGAAGCTGACGGCGGCGTGAGGGGGCGCGGCGTCGGCGCCGTCACGCCGCCGTCAACACGGCGCAGGCGTCGACCCGCCCCATCGCCTCGATGTCGTCGGTCATCGGAAAGCGCTCGGCGCCGCCGTAGACCACGAGTTTGTCCGCATGCTGCGGCAGGTACAGGGCCGGCTCGGCGAGCTTTGCGCGGTCGGGCGCCGACTCGAGATCGAGATAGATCGCCGGCCGCTGCCCGGCGAGTTCGAGCGCCAGCGTCGTCTTGCCGACCTGGCGGGGTCCGAGCAGCGCCACCGCCGGCGCCTCGTCGAGGGCCACCGCGAGCGCCTGGGACCGACGTCGTTCGATCATGCTTGCAATCATGGAGCGCCGCTCCAGAAATGCACGACTCGCTCGAAGGCCTGCGAGCGACGCGTGCCGCGGTGCCCCTCCGGCGGGGGAGGACCTGCTACGCGGCGCCCGGCCCCGGCCTGTCGTCTGCCGCCGCCGGCATCACGTCGCGCCATCCGCACCACGTGCTCGGCACCAGCCACGGCAGCACGCTCCAGAACGTGATCTGCGCCGCGATCGGGACCGGCATGCCCGAGGCGATCGCGACGCCGAGCGGCACGGCGAAGATCGGCAGGCAGACCACGCTGTAGACCGCGAACGCGAGCGGGTTGCGGATCACCGCGCGCAGCGACATCAGCAGTGCGGTGCCCGGACGCATCGCGTCGAGGTGCACGCCCAGCGGCGCGAACCATGTCGCGGCGGTGAGCGGCACGGCGACCGCCAGCGCCATCGTCACCGCGACCGGCAGACGCTGCTGCAGCGCCTCCTGCTGCGCCGCGGTGATCGCGGACGGGTCGCCCAGCAGCGCCCACAGCTCGCCCAGCGCCATGCGGAACACCAGCAGGATCGCGATGTTGCCGAGCAGCACCACGCCGCCGAGAGCCGCGAGGCGCGCGGGGCCGCGTCGCAGACCGTCGAACAACATCGACACCGGCGTGGAGCGTCCGGCCGCGGCGGCTTCGCAGGCGCCCGACCAGCCGGCCAGCAGGATCGGCATCGCCAGCGCGGCCGCGGCGACGAGCAGCGGGTGCAGGTTGGCCGCCGCCACCACGGCCCACGTGATCACCGTGTAGACGATCCACGTCACCGGTTTGCGCAGGAACAGCCGGCCGCCGTCGATCCACCACGCCAGGCCGCGCATCGCCGCGACGCGGCGCGGTTCGCGGGCGGCGCTCATGCAGGACTGCCGACGCGCTCGGCGAGCGGCACGTCGACGTGCGCGACATGCGCGCGCAGCACGCGCTGGAAGCGCGCCGGGTCGTGCGCGTGCACAAGATCGCCGGGACGCGGCAGGTGCAGGTCGTACAGGCGCGACACCCAGAAGCGCAGGGCGCCGGCGCGCAGCATCACCGGCCAGGCGGCGTGTTCCTCGGGCGTGAACGGGCGCAGCGTCGCGTAGGCATCGAGCAGCGCGCGCGCGCGCGCCGCGTCGAGCGTGCCGTCGTCGCGCGTGCACCAGTCGTTGACGGTGATCGCGACGTCGTAGAGCCACAGGTCGACGCACGCGAAGTAGAAGTCGATCACGCCGCCGATCGTGTCGCCCGCGAACAGCACGTTGTCGCGGAACAGGTCGGCGTGGACGACACCGCGCGGCAGCACGTCGTGACGGTGCGACGCCTGGAAGGCCACTTCGGCATCGAGCAGCGCGCGGTCTTCGGCATCGAGGAAGCGCATCAGCACCGGCGCGGTGGCCGTCCACCACGGCGGCCCGCGCAGGTTGTCGAGCCGGCCGGCGTAGCCGCGACTCGCGAGGTGCAGCCGCGCGAGCGCGTCGCCGACGCGCCCGCAGTGCGCCGGCGCCGGCGTCATCACCGGCTCGCCGTCGAGACGCGTGACCAGCGCCGCGGGCTTGCCGTTCAGCGCCCCGAGCGTGCGGCCGTCGCGGTCGGCGACCGGCGCCGGGCACGGAAACCCGGCGTGCGCCAGATGGCCCATCAGGTCGAGATAGAACGGCAGCTCGTGCGGCTGCAGCTTCTCGAACAGCGTGAGCACGTAGCGCCCCGCGCCGGTGGTCACGAAGTAGTTGGTGTTCTCGATGCCGGACAGGATGCCGCGCTGTTCGACGAGCGCGCCGACGTCGAAGCGCTCGAGCCAGGTCGCGAGTTCGGCTTCGGTGACGCGGGTGAAGACGGACACGGGATCAGGCGCCTCGGCGTGCCGCGGGCGCGCCGGAGCGGTCCCTTAGACTCGTCGCGATGAAGACCCTGCTGCTCGTCGACGGCTCGTCGTACCTGTACCGCGCGTTCCACGCGATGCCGGATCTGCGCAACCGCAACGGCGAGCCCACGGGCGCGGTGTACGGCGTGACCGGCATGCTGAAGAGACTCCGACGCGAAATCGCGGCCGAGTATATGGCGTGCATCTTCGACGCGAAGGGCCGCACGTTCCGCGACGATCTGTTCGCCGAGTACAAGGCCAATCGCGCGGCGATGCCCGCCGAACTCGAGGCGCAGATTCCGCGCATCCACGAAGTGGTGCGCGCCCTGGGCTGGCCGTTGCTGATGGTCGACGGCGTCGAGGCCGACGACGTGATCGGCACGCTTTGCGCGCAGGCGACCGCCGCGGGCCTGCGCACCGTGGTGTCGACCGGCGACAAGGACATGGCGCAGCTGGTCGACGACCACGTGACGCTGGTCAACACGATGACCGAGGAGACGCTCGATCCGGCCGGCGTGGCCGCGAAGTTCGGCGTGGCGCCGGAGCGTATCGTCGACTGGCTCGCGCTGATCGGCGACACGGTCGACAACGTGCCCGGGGTGGCGAAGGTCGGGCCGAAGACCGCGGTCAAGTGGCTCGCGCAGTACGGCTCGCTCGACGCGGTGATCGCGAACGCCGACGCGATCAGCGGCGTGGTCGGCGACAACCTGCGCGCGGCGCTTGGCTGGCTGCCGACCAGCCGCGCGCTGCTGACGATCCGCCGCGACGTGCCGCTGTCGGTGACGCTCGACGATCTCGTGGCGCAGCCGGTCGACGCCGGCGTGCTGACCGCGGCCTACGAGCGCGCCGGCTTCCGCACGTGGTTGGCCGAACTGAAGGACGGCGATCCGGGTGGCGCGATCCCGCGGCGCTTCGATGCCGCCGACGGCGCCGACGCCGTGGCGCCCGCCGCACCGGTCGAGCGCCACTACGAGACGCTGCTCGACCTCGCGGCGCTGGACCGCTGGATCGAGAAGCTGCACGCCGCGACGCTCACGGCCCTCGACACCGAGACGACGAGCCTCGACCCGATGCGGGCGCGCATCGTCGGGCTGTCGTTCGCGGTCGAGCCGCACGCGGCGGCGTATCTGCCGCTCGCGCACGCGTACCCGGGTGCGCCGGACCAGATCCCCCTCGACGTGGCGCTCGAACGCCTGCGTCCGTGGCTCGAGGACGCGTCGCGCCCGAAGCTGCTGCAGAACGCCAAGTACGACCTGCACGTGTGCCTGAACCACGGCATCCGGGTGCGCGGGGTCGTGCACGACACGCTGCTCGCGTCGTACGTGCTGGAGAGTCATCGCCCGCACGACATGGACGCGCTCGCGGTGCGTCACCTCGGCGTGAAGACGATCCCGTACGCGGACGTGGCCGGCAAGGGCGCGTCGCAGATCGGCTTCGACCAGGTCGGCGTCGAGCGCGCGACCGAGTACTCGGCCGAGGACGCCGACATCACGCTGCAGCTGTGTCACGCGATCGTCCCGCGCGTCGAAGCCGACCCGAAGCTCGCCCGGGTGTATCGCGACATCGAGCTGCCGGTGATGCCGGTGCTGCTGGCGATGGAACGCCACGGGGTGCTGGTCGACGGCGCGCGCCTGGCGGCGCAGAGC
>JALORJ010000086.1 GCA_025459035.1 Burkholderiales bacterium | reverse complement strand
CGCATAGAATCGAACGCCCGCTCGCATCCTCCGCCGCGCTTCGCGCCGACCGATCGATGGACGTCCAGACCACCATGCACGGCATCGGCCGCGCGGCCCGTGCCGCGTCGCGCGAAACCGCCCGCGCGTCGAGCGCCACCCGCAACGCCGCGCTCGAGGCGATGGCCGCCGCGATCGAGCGTGACGCCGCGACCCTGCTCGCCGCCAACGCCGCCGACGTCGACGCCGCGCGAGAGCGCGGGCTCGATGCCGCGCTGCTCGACCGGCTCACGCTGAGCCCGAAGGGCGTCGCGCAGATGGCGCAGGGCCTGCGCGAGATCGCGCAGCTGCCCGACCCGATCGGCGAGATCGTCGACCTCGCGTACCGACCGAGCGGCATCCAGGTGGGCCGCATGCGCGTGCCGCTGGGGGTGATCGGGATCATCTACGAGGCGCGTCCGAACGTGACCGCCGACGCCGCCGGGCTGTGCCTGAAGAGCGGCAACGCGGCGATCCTGCGCGGCGGCTCCGAGGCCCTGCGCTGCAACCAGGCGGTCGCCGCGTGCGTGCACGCCGGCCTGCAGGCGGCCGGGCTGCCGTCGACGGCGGTGCAGGTGATCGACACCGCCGACCGCGCGGCGGTCGGCGAGATGCTCGCGATGCAGGACCACATCGACGTCATCGTGCCGCGTGGCGGCAAGGGGCTGATCGAGCGAGTGTCGCGCGAGTCGCGCATCCCGGTCATCAAGCACCTCGACGGCGTCTGTCACGTCTACATCGACGCCCACGCCGACCTCGACAAGGCGATGCGCGTCGCCGACAACGCCAAGACCCAGCGCTACGGGACGTGCAACACGATGGAGACGCTGCTCGTGCACGCCGACATCGCGGCGCGCGTGCTGCCGCCGCTCGCCGCGCTGTGGGCCGGCAAGGGCGTCGAACTGCGCGGCTGCGATCGTGCCCGCGCGCTCGTGCCGACGATGCTGGTGGCGACCGAGGACGACTGGTTCGCGGAGTACCTCGCGCCGATCCTCGCGGTGCGCGTGGTCGACTCGCTCGACGCCGCGATGGACCACATCGCCCAGTACGGCTCGCGGCACACCGACGCGATCGTGACCGAGCACCTCGGCCACGCGCGCCGCTTCCTGCGCGAAGTCGACTCGAGCTCGGTGATGGTCAACGCGTCCACGCGTTTCGCCGACGGCTTCGAGTACGGCCTGGGTGCCGAGATCGGCATCTCGACCGACAAGCTGCACGCGCGCGGACCGGTCGGGCTCGAGGGCCTCACGTCGCTCAAGTACGTGGTCCTGGGCGACGGTCACGTCCGCGTCTGAATCCCGGGGCCGCCGGCGCGTGGCCCGCTTCGTCCCTTCCGTCAGGAGTTCGTGTTGAGCAAGACCGTGGAAGTGCGCGTCCCCGACATCGGCGACTTCAAGGACATCCCTGTCATCGAGGTACTGGTCAAGCCGGGCGACGCCATCGCCGCCGACGACTCCCTGGTCACGCTCGAGTCCGACAAGGCGACGATGGACGTGCCGGCGCCGCAGGCCGGCACGGTGCGCGAGCTGAAGCTGAAGGTCGGCGACAAGGTGAGCGAGGGCACGCTGGTGCTGCTGCTCGACACGGCCGACGCCACCGCGGCGACCGCCCCGGTCGTCGCCCCGGCAGCGGCCACGGCGCCCCCGGCTTCCGCACCGGCTGCAACGCCCACCGCAGCGCCCGCCGCGCCACCGGCCTCCCCTGCACCCGCGGTCGCGACCGGTCCGGCCGTCCGTGGGGACGTGCACGCCGACATCGTCGTGCTGGGCTCCGGACCGGGCGGCTACACCGCGGCGTTCCGCGCCGCCGACCTCGGCAGGAAGGTCGTGATGATCGAGCGCTATCCGACGCTCGGCGGCGTGTGCCTGAACGTCGGCTGCATCCCGTCGAAGGCCCTGCTGCACGCGGCGCGCGTGATCTCCGAGGCGGACGAGATGTCGCACTTCGGCGTGAAGTTCGCGAAGCCCGAGGTCGATCTGCCGGCGCTGCGCGGATGGAAGGAAGGCGTCGTCGGCCGTCTGACCAAGGGCCTCGCCGGGCTCGCGAAGCAGCGCAAGGTCGACGTGGTGACCGGAACCGGGCGGTTCACGACGCCGCACCTGATCACGGTGACCGCCCCCGACGGCAGCACGCGGACCGTGAGCTTCGACCACTGCATCGTCGCCGCCGGCTCGGCGGTCGCGCGCATCCCGGGCTTCCCGTACGACGACCCGCGGCTGATCGACTCCACCGGCGCGCTCGCGCTCACCGACATCCCGAAGCGCCTGCTGGTGATCGGCGGCGGGATCATCGGGCTCGAGATGGCGTGCGTGTACGACGCGCTCGGCGCGAAGGTGACCGTGGTCGAGCTGGCCGACGCGCTGATCCCGGGCGCGGACCGCGACCTCGTCAAGCCGCTGCACAAGCGCATCGAGAAGCGCTACGAGTCGATCCTGCTGTCGACCAGGGTGGCGAAGCTCGAGGCGCTGCCGGAGGGCCTGCGCGCCACGTTCGAAGGCACCAACGCGCCGGCACCGCAGGTCTACGACCGCGTGCTGATGGCGGTGGGCCGCCGCCCGAACGGGCGCGAGATCGGCGCGGAAGCCGCGGGCGTCACGGTGAACGAGCGCGGCTGGCTGCCGGTCGACGCGCAGCAACGCACCAACGTGCCGCACATCTTCGCCATCGGCGACATCTGCGGCGAGCCGATGCTCGCGCACAAGGCCACGCACGAAGGCAAGCTCGCGGCCGAGGTGATCGCCGGCCACAAGGTCGCGTTCGACGCGCGGACCATCCCGTCGGTGGCATACACCGACCCCGAAGTCGCCTGGATGGGTGTCACCGAGACACAGGCGAAGGCGCAGGGACTCGACTACGAGAAGGCCGTGTTCCCGTGGGCTGCAAGCGGGCGTGCGCTCGCGACCGCACGCGACGAAGGCATGACCAAGCTCATCTTCGACAAGCAGAGCCGCCGCCTGCTGGGGGCCGGCATGGTCGGGCCGAACGCCGGCGAGCTGATCGCAGAGACCGTGCTCGCGCTCGAGATGGGCGCCGACGCCGAGGACATCGGGCTGACCGTGCATCCGCATCCGACGCTGTCCGAGACGGTGTTCTTCGCCGCCGAGATCGCCGAGGGCAGCATCACCGATCTGTACATGCCGAAGCGCTGACGGCGGCTGCGCGTGTTCCTCGACCCGGGCCGCTTCGTTCCGTCGATCGACGTTCCCGACGACGCCGGGCGCGTCGCCGCGCACTGGTTCGTCTGGCGCGGCAACACGCTGCTGGTCGACCGCGACGCGGGCGGGGCGCGCGTGCCGATGGCGCGCGGTCCGCAGTGGCTGGGGCTCGAGCCGCTGCGCACCGTCTACCTCGGCACCCTGGACGGCGAGCACTGCTTCGCGGCCGAATGCGACGAGGGCGTCGACGCGCCCGCACCGATGCAGTGGGCCGGCCTGCGAAGCCTGTTCGGCGCGATCGACGACCTGACCTTCGCCGTCGCCGGCCGCGCGATCCAGCTGGTCGACTGGGACCGCTCGCACCGCTTCTGCGGGCGCTGCGCCACGCCGACCGAGCGCAAGCCCGGAGAGCGCGCGCGGGTGTGCCCGAGCTGCGGCCAGACGCACTATCCGCGTATCGCCCCGGTGGCGATGGCGCTGGTGCGCCGCGAAGGCGAGCTGCTGCTCGCGCGCTCGCCGCACTTCCCGCCCGGCATGTTCAGCGCGCTGGCCGGCTTCGTCGAAGCCGGCGAGAGCCTCGAGGAATGCCTGCACCGCGAGGTGCTCGAGGAGGTCGGCGTGCAGGTGGGGCGCGTGCGCTACTTCCAGAGCCAGCCGTGGCCGTTCCCGCACTCGCTGATGGTGGCGTTCCACTGCGAATGGACCGGTGGCGACATCGTCCCGCAGGCCGGCGAGATCGAGGCGGCCGACTGGTTCCCGATCGATCGCCTGCCGACCTTGCCGCACCGCCTGTCGATCGCACGGCGGCTGATCGACCACGCGCTGGCCGAGATGCGCGGCGACGCGTGAACGCGCGGGCGTGGCCCGGCTCCAAGCGCCGCGCCTCCCACTCTTCGACGACCGCCCCCGAAATGAACCCGTCCCGCCGTCACACGCTGCACGCGCTTGCGGCCACCGCCGCCGTCGGCCTCGGCGTGCGCCCGGCCCGCGCCGAGATGCTGACCATCGGCCATCCGGCGCTTTCGTTCTACGAGGTCACCGCCGCGGTGATCCAGCTGCTGTTCGAGCGTCAGGGCTTCAACGTCGCCGTGCAGAGCGGCCCGCACGCGCAGATGTTCCCGAAGGTGGCGCAAGGTCAGGTCGACCTGTTCGTCGCGGTGTGGCTGCCCGATGCGCACCGCCAGTACTGGGACGAGTACAGGAGCGAGCTCGTCGAGCTCACCACGCTGTACGACGACGCCCGCCTGTACTGGGCCGTGCCGGCGTACGTGCCGACCGACGTGCGTGCGGTGGCCGACCTCGCGAAGCCCGAGATCGCGCAGCGCATGCACCGCACGATCCGCAGCACGCTGCCCGACTCGGGGCTTTCGATCGGCGGCCGAAAGATCTTCGACCACTATCGCCTCGCCGACGCCGGCTGGCGCTTCGAGACCGGCTCGGCGCAGGACTGGCTCGCGCACTTCGAGGCGCAGATCGCCGCGAAGGCCGAGTTCGTGATGCCGCTGTGGACCCCGCAGTGGCTCAACCGCGCGCACAAGCTGCGCGTGCTCGACGAACCGCAGGGCTTCCTCGGCGGCCTGAATCGCGCGGTGCTCGTCGCGAACAAGGACTGGGCGCGCAACGTGTCACGCAAGCAGAAGGCGATGCTCAAGCGCGTGTCGCTGTCGCTCAAGGCCGTGACCGAGATGGACCTGTGGGTGAACGTCGACCGCATGTCGGCCCGCGACGCTGCGCGCAAGTGGATCGCGAACAACCCGAACACAGTGAATTACTGGATCACCGAGTCGGAAGAGGACGGAGGTTGACGGCGGGCACGCCGCCATCGGGCTCGAAGCCCCCGGCCCACTCGGGATGCCGAACAGGCAGGACATGCGCGACGCACGCGCCCGCAGGCTCGCAACGGGTCGGCGCCTGCGCCAGCGCGGCGGCGTTCCGCCATGCCGAGCGGTCGGAACCGGTCGCGAGGGTTCGACACTGTCGAAGCGATCTGCTCAGGCATTGCAGACGCGTGTTCGTTGACAGCCCCCCCCTGCATAAGTAGGGTTCCACGCCCGATAACGCGCAAGCCACTTCACCGCTACCGAGGAAGTTTTCCCGGGGCAGGTCGGGAGTTGTCGGAAACTTGCCGCAATCTGCGTCTGAGCGGATTCGGCGAGCCAGCACACAACCAAGGAGGAGCAGTGATGAAGAGTTCCAATGCGCTCGCAATCTTGCTTGCGTCGGTCGGTGTGGCCGTGTCGAGCGGTGCACTGGCCGCAGCCCCCGGGCTTTCGACCCAGGTGGTGGTCGGCAAGCTCGAACTTCCGTGGGACATGGCGTTCCTCAAGGACGGAACCATGTTTTTCACCGAGAAGTGCAAGGGTTTGTCGGTGCGCTTGGCATCCGGCGCCATCAACAAGCTGCACGGTCTGGGTGAATCGAGCGGATATGCCTCGACCAGTGCCGATCTTTTCTGCGACGGTCAGGCCGGCATGATGGGGGTGGCAGTCGATCCGGAGTTTTCCAGCAACCGCTATATCTACGTCTACTCCAGCTCGAATCTCAACGACAAGCTGTCCAACCGTGTGATGCGGTTCAAGGTCGACGAGTCTTTCTCCCGGGTATCCGACCGCACGGACATCGTCTCGGATATCGGTTACAAGCCGAAGGCGACGAAGCACCCGTTCGGTGGCCCGGGCGCACACAACGGCGGCCGGATCCGCTTCAGCCCCGGCGATGGTTTCCTCTACGTGACCACCGGCGACAATCACCTCGGGATCGCTCCGCAGAGCCCGACCTACATCGGTGGCAAGGTCCTGCGCATCGACAGGGACGGCAAGGCCGCGCCGGGTAACAATCCACCGGCGGGCTTCGACCGACGTGTGTTCACGTACGGGCATCGCAACCCGCAGGGCATCACGTTCCGCCCGGGTGACAACCGTCCGTTCACGTCCGAGAACGGCCCGTGGCACAGCGACGAGGTGACCGCACTTGTCAACGGGGGCAATGCGGGCTGGGATCCCCGTCCCAACGTGGGCGGCCGCAACGACTGCCCTGACGACTACTGCGGTTATTCCCCCAATCAGATGGGCGCGATGGACCCGAAGCTGCGTGCGGCATTCATGCCGATGACCGACCTGAAGACCTATCCCAACGCCATGAAGCCGGCCTGGAACAACAACGGCTTGTCGCAGGGGATGTTCGGGTCGACATTCGTCTCCGGCGCGAAGTGGAAGGACTGGGATGGCGCGCTGATCGTCGGCTACACCGGGATCGGTATCCACGGCACCCCGGTCGGGAATCGTCTCGACGTGCTCACGGTGAGTGCCGACGGGCTTTCCGCCAAGGCCACTCCGGTGTCCTGGCCGACGGCGACGGGTCGCTTCCGGTCCGTGGTGCAAGGTCCGGATGGCGATCTGTACGTCGCACTCGAAGATCAGGGCAACATCATTCGCGTCACGCCCGAGTGATCTGCTGGGAACGCGCCGCCGAACCGGCGGTGCGTTCCATTCGAGGACTCGTCGCATCGTCTGCTCTCGATGTGAACCAGGTCGGGTCGAACGCAATGCCTTCGCGGCGTGAGCGTCATCCCGGAATGGTTCACCTCGAGGCCGTCGATGGGCATCGGGAGTATTGATGAAGCCGTTGCTGGTTTTCGCTGTCTCGCTCTGTCTTTTCGGCAATGCGGATCCTGTTCTCGCCGACAAGGACATGCTGATCAAGAACAATTGTTTCGCCTGTCATGGTATCGACAAGCGCAAGTACGGACCCAAGTTCGTGGATGTCGCCCGAAAGTACGCGAACGAGGAAGATGCAGTGCCGATGCTGGCGCGGAAGATCAGGGCGGGCGGATCGGGCGTCTGGGGCGAGGACATCATGCCGCCACAAGCGCAGGTTTCCGAAGACGACGCAGTCGCGTTGGCGAAGTACATCCTGTCGCTGCAATAGCGCCGCCGCGCTCACCGCTGGCGTCGCGTGACGCGGGCGGTTGGAGCTAGCCGGGGGCGCTACACCACGCGGCGCGCGCTCAGTGCCGCAAGCGTCTGCCGGTCGATGCCGATCTCGGCGAGCACGGCCGCCGTGTCCACACCCGCCGGGCGTGCCGGGATCGCGGTTCGATCCGCGTCTTCGCTCAACTTGAACGGCGGCGCGAACTGCAGCACGCGGTCGCCGTCGGCGCCCGGATCGTCGCGGAACATCGCGCGGGCGATGTGCTGCGGATGGCGTCGTGCCTCGTCGAGCGTGAGCACCGGCGTCACGCAGCAGTCGGTCGGCGCGAACAGCGCAATCCAGTGCGCCTGCGGCGCGCTTGCAAAGATGGCGCTCAGCGCTTCACGCGCGGGGCGCGAGTCGGCCCCGAGCGACCAGTGCAGCGGCTTCAGGTCGGGGCGGCCGAGCGTGTCGCAGACGCCGTCCCAGAACTTCTTCTCGAGCGCGCCGACGGCCATGTGACGGCCGTCGGCCGTGCGGTAGATGCGGTAGCACGCCTCGCGGCCCGACAGCAGGTCGCCTTCGCGCGGGGGCACGCGGCCGTGCATCGCGAGGGCCGACAGGCCCTGCACGTGGTGAGCGAGCACGCCCTCGGTCATCGCGACGTCGATGTGCCGACCCTGCCCGGTCCGCGTGGCCTCGTGCAGCACTGCGAGGATCGCCATGGCCGGGATCACGGCACCGCCGAGCAGGTCGGCGATCTGGAAGTCCGGGATCACGGGGTCGCCGCCCTCGGGGCCGATCTGGTCGGTCAGCCCCGCGAGCGCGCAGTAGTTGAGGTCGTGGCCGGCCTTGTCGCGCAGCGGGCCGGTCTGGCCGTAGCCCGAGATCGCGCAGTAGACGATCGCCGGATTCACCGCGCGCACCGCGTCGTACCCCACGCCCAGCCGGTCGACCACGCCCGGGCGGAACTGCTCGACCACGATGTGGGCAGTGCGCGCCAACCGCAGGAAGAGGTCGACGCCTTCGGCTTGCTTGAGATCGAGCGTGACCATGCGCTTGCCGCGGTTGATCGCCGCGAACACCGGCGCCACGCGGCCAGCCGGCATGCCGAGCGTGCGGGCGTAGTCGCCGGCGCCGGTGTCCTCGATCTTGATGACGTCGGCGCCGAGGTCGGCCAGGTGCAGCGTGCACATCGGGCCGGGCAGCAGGCGCGTGAGGTCGAGCACGCGTACACCCGCGAGCGGGCCGGGGCGCGAGGCGCTCACGGGCGCCTCGGGACGCAGGCGTACCGTGGGGACACGCGTCGATCGCGCCTCACGACCGCTCCTGCGCCGGTCGCGTCACGGCGTCGTCGCGCGGGGCGGCGTAGGCCTCGGCCGCCGCGCGGGTCCGCGCCTCGGCGGCGGTGATCTCCTCGGGCGTGCCGGGAGGCTGTGCCCACGCCGGCCAGCGCTCGCGCACCAGCGGACCGGTGACCGCGTACACGTGACACGAATCGATCAGGCCGGGGCGGCGACCGTCGCTGCCCGACGGCCGGGCGCGCTCGCGGGCGCCGTAGATCGACTGGAACGCGGTGGTCGCGAGCGGGCCGAGCAGCTCGACCAGATGCGTGC
>JALORJ010000085.1 GCA_025459035.1 Burkholderiales bacterium | reverse complement strand
ATCCCCAAGAAGCGCGTCGCGCGCAGCGTGGTGGTGTACGCGTCGCAGTCGACCGGCTCGAACGTGGGCAGCCGCTGATGACCCACCGCGTCGTCTTCCTCGAGCGCGACTCGGTCAAGGCGACCGTCCGGCGACCCCGGTTCGAGCACACGTGGACCGAGTACCCGTCCACGCGCCCCGACCAGATCGTCGAGCGCCTGCAGGACGCGACGATCGCGCTCATCAACAAGTCGCAGCTGCGCGAGGCCGTGCTGGCGCAGCTGCCGACGCTGAAGATGATCGGGGTCGCCGCGACCGGCTACGACTGCGTCGATGTCGCCGCGTGCCGCGCCCGCGGCATCGCGGTGGCCAACATCCGTCACTACGCCGTGCACACGGTGCCCGAGCACGCGTTCGCGCTGATCCTCGCGCTGCGGCGCAACCTGCTCGCGTACCGGCGCGACGTCGAGGCCGGGGTGTGGAACACCGCGACCAACTTCTGCTTCCTCACGCACGACATCAACGATCTGCACGGCTCGACGCTCGGCATCGTCGGCGAAGGCGCCATCGGTCAGGCCACCGCCGCGATCGCGCGCGGCTTCGGCATGCGGGTGCTGTTCGCCGACCACGCACCGCCGAAGGCCGACGGCGTCGATTACACGCCGTTCGAGCAGGTGCTGGCCGAAGCCGACGTGCTGTCGCTGCATTGCCCGCTGACCCCCGCCACCCGCAACCTGATCGGCCTGGAGCAGATGCGCGCGATGAAGCGCACGGCGCTGCTGATCAACACCGCGCGCGGCGGGCTGGTCGACGAGGCGGCCCTGATCCGGGCGCTGGACGAAGGTCTGATCGGCGGGGCGGGGTTCGACGTGCTCACCACCGAGCCGCCGCGCGACGGTCATCCGCTGCTCGACGTGCGCCGCCCGAACTTCATCCTGACCCCGCACGTCGCGTGGGCGTCGAACGAGGCGATGCAGTTCCTCGCCGACCAGCTGATCGACAACGTGGAGGCCTGGGCGGACGCTCGCCCGCAGCACCTCGTGACGTAGCTCCCGAACATCCCCGCTCCAGAGGAGGAGGCGCATGGACATCCACGAGTACCAGGCGAAGGAACTGCTTGCGCGATTCGGCGTGCCGGTGCCGCGCGGCGGCGTGGCGTACAACCCCGACCAGGCCGTGTACGTGGCCACCGAACTGGGGGGATGGCACTGGGCGGTCAAGGCCCAGATCCACTCCGGCGCACGCGGCAAGGCCGGCGGCGTGCGGCTGTGCCGCACCTATCACGAGGTCGCCGACGCCGCCAAGGCGATGCTGGGCAGCACGCTGGTGACCGAGCAGACCGGGCCCAGGGGCAAGGTCGTACATCGCGTGTACGTCGAGACGGCCGAGCCGTTCGTGCGCGAGATCTATCTGGGGTTCGTGCTCGACCGCAAGATCGAGCGCATCCGCGTGATCGCGTCGGCGCAGGGCGGGATGGAGATCGAGGAGATCGCCGACGCCCGGCCCGAGTCGATCCTGCAGGTCGAGGTCGAGCCGGCCGTGGGCCTGCAACCGTTCCAGGCGCGCGAGCTCGCGTTCGGTCTCGGGCTCGACATCAAGCAGGTGAGTCAGGCGGTCACCGCCATCATGGGGTGCTACCGCGCGTTCCGCGACCTCGACGCGACGATGATCGAGATCAACCCGCTGGTGGTGACCAAGGACCAGCGCATCGTCGCGCTCGACGCGAAGATGTCTTTCGACGACAACGCGCTGTTCCGGCATCCGCCGGTCACCGAGATGCGCGACCCGGCCGAGGAAGACCCGCGCGAGGCACGCGCCATCGAGCACGGCCTCAACTACGTCGGCCTGACCGGCGACATCGGCTGCATCATCAACGGCGCCGGGCTCGCGATGGCGACGATGGACATGATCAAGTACGCCGGTGGCGAGCCGGCGAACTTCCTCGACGTCGGCGGCGGCGCGTCGCCCGAGCGCGTGAAGCAGGCGTTCGACCTGGTGCTGTCGGATGCCGACGTCAAGGTCGTGCTCGTCAACATCTTCGCCGGCATCAACCGCTGCGACTGGGTCGCGCAGGGGGTCGTGCAGGCCGCACGCGGGCTGCGCGTGCCGCTGGTCGTGCGGCTGGCCGGCACCAACGTCGACGAGGGCATGCGCATCGTGCGCGAGAGCGGGCTGCCGATCGTCACCGCCGATTCGCTGGCCGAAGCCGCACAGAAGGCCGTCGCGGCGGCACGCGCGCCGGCGGCCACCCACTGATCCCGGAGACGCGCGCATGAGCATCCTCATCGACGAGACGACCCGCGTCATCGTGCAGGGCTTCACCGGCGACAAGGCCACCTTCCACGCGAAGGAGATGATCGCGTACGGCACGAACGTGGTCGGCGGCGTCACGCCCGGCAAGGGCGGACGCACGCATCTGGACCGCCCCGTGTTCGACACCGTCAAGGCTGCAGTCGCGGCGACCGGTGCACAGGCGAGCCTCGCCTTCGTGCCGCCGGCCTTCGCGGCCGACGCGCTGATGGAGGCGGCGGACGCCGGGCTCGAACTGGTCTGCATCATCACCGACGGCATCCCGGCGCAGGACATGATGCGGGTGAAGCGCTACCTGCGGCGCTATCCGAAGGAGCGGCGCACGACGCTGGTCGGGCCGAACTGCGCCGGGATCATCAGCGCCGGGCGCGCGATGCTGGGGATCATGCCGGGCCACATCTACATCCGCGGCGACGTCGGCATCGTCTCGCGCTCCGGCACGCTGGGCTACGAGGCGGCGGCGCAGATGAAGGCGCTGGGCATCGGCGTCACCACGAGCGTCGGCATCGGGGGCGATCCGATCAACGGCAGCTCGTTCCTCGATCACCTCGCGCGCTTCGAGGCCGACCCCGAGACGAAGGCCGTGGTGATGATCGGCGAGATCGGCGGCCCGCAGGAAGCCGAGGCGTCGGCCTGGGTGCGCGATCACATGACCAAGCCCGTCGTCGGCTACGTCGCCGGGCTCACGGCGCCGAAGGGGCGGCGTATGGGACACGCCGGCGCGATCATCTCCGCGCTGGGCGA
The DNA here is from genome assembly GCA_025459035.1 of Burkholderiales bacterium. Taxonomy (GTDB): domain Bacteria; phylum Pseudomonadota; class Gammaproteobacteria; order Burkholderiales. The sequence continues at coordinate 5,682 of JALORJ010000085.1, read as the reverse complement.
CACGGCGGCCGAGAAGGCCGAGATCATGCGGTCGTACGGCCTGCACGTCGCGCCGAGCGCGGCCGAGCTCGGCACGACCGTCGCGAAGGCGCTGGCGTCCGGGAGACCCGCATGAGCTTCACGCTGATCGAACAGGCGCGTCCGCGCCTGCACCGCTCCGAGCTGGCCGTGCCGGGGTCGGCACCCGGCATGTTCGAGAAGGCCGCGGCGTCGGCGGCGGATGTCGTGTTCCTCGACCTCGAGGACGCCGTCGCGCCCGACGACAAGGTCGCGGCGCGCGCGAACATCGTCCAGGCCCTGAACGACGTCGACTGGGGCACGAAGACGATGATGATCCGCATCAACGGCCTCGACACCCACTGGATGTACCGCGATGTCATCGAGATCGTCGAGGCCTGCCCGCGGCTGGACATGATCCTGATCCCGAAGGTCGGGGTGGCCGCGGACGTCTACGCGCTCGACATGCTCGTGACGCAGGTCGAGCAGGCGATCGGGCGCACGAACCGCATCGGCTTCGAGGTGCTGATCGAGACGGCGCTGGGCATGGCCAACGTCGAGGCCATCGCGCAGTCGTCGCGGCGCCTCGAGGCGATGTCGTTCGGCGTCGCCGACTACGCGGCGTCGACGCGCGCGCGCACGACCGTGATCGGCGGCGTCCATCCGGACTCGGTGGTGCTGTCGGACCGCGACGCCGACGGCCGCCGCGAGACCTTCTGGACCGATCCGTGGCACGCCGCACAGACGCGGATGATGGTGGCCTGTCGCGCGTACGGACTGCGCCCGGTCGACGGGCCGTTCGGCGACTTCGGCGACGCCGACGGCTATCGCGCGGCGGCCCGGCGCGCCGCGGTGCTGGGCTACGAAGGCAAGTGGGCGATCCACCCGTCGCAGATCGCGCTTGCCAACGAGGTGTTCACGCCGACGGCCGCCGAGGTCACCAAGGCGCGGCGCATCGTCGAGGCGATGGCCGAGGCCGCGAAGGCCGGCAAGGGCGCCGTGTCGCTCGACGGCCGGCTGATCGACATCGCCAGCATCCGCATGGCCGAGGCGCTGTTGCGCAAGGCCGACGCGATGGCCGCGGCCGGCTGACACCGGCGCCGCGGTCGCGCGCGGCCCTCACACCGGCCGCGAGATCATCGCGACCACACGCGTGACCATCGCGCGCGGCGCCAGCCGCACCGACTGCGCCTGCAGCCAGTTGAGCAGGCCGTGGATCGCGACGCGCTGACCGCGGTCCATCGCCGCCAGGCCGAGGCGGGCGACCTCGGCCGAGGTGGGCAGGCGCTTGCCCTTCACCATCGCCGAGTCGTGCATCGCCGCGGCGTCCTGGAAGCCCGACGCGGTCGGGCCCGGGCACAGCGCCGTCACGGTGACACCGGTGCCGCGCAGTTCCTCGGCGATCGCCTCGCTGTAGCTCAGCACGTAGGCCTTGGTGGCGAAGTAGACCGCCATGTACGGCCCGGGCTGGAACGATGCCGTCGACGCGAGGTTCAGGATGCGGCCGCGACCGCGTCGCACCATGCCGGGCAGGAAGTGCTTCACCAGCCGCGTGAGCGCGGTGATGTTGACGTCCAGCATCTGCTGCTCGGCCGCGAGGTCCGTGTCCGCGTGCAGGCCGAACAGGCCGAATCCGGCGTTGTTCACGAGGACGTCGACCGTGTGTCCGCCGGCGTCGAGCGCCGCGGCGACGCGGTCGACCTCGTCGCGACGGGACAGGTCGGCGGGCAGCACGGTGACGGTGACGCCGTGGGCGCCGCGCAGTTCGGTGGCGAGCGCTTCGAGCCTTGCGGCGCCGCGGGCGACGAGCACCAGGTCGTGACGGCGGGCGGCGAGGCCGCGGGCAAGCTCGAGACCGATGCCGGACGAGGCGCCGGTCACGAGGGCGAGGGGACGGGAGGACGGGGTCATCGGTTTCTCCATTGGTTCGAACCTTTCGACATTGACGACGAACGCGACGCGGTCGGCCGCCGTCGCGGGAAGACGCGACGTCAGCCGCAGGCCTTGACCTCGGCCACGAAGCGCTCGAGCAGCGCGATCGCGGGGTCGACGGTCAGGAAGTAGCGGTTCTCGGTGCCGACCGGCTGGATGTCCACCAGACCGGCCTGCCTGAGGATCTTCAGGTGGTGGGAGATCGCCGGACGCGACAGCGGCAGACGATCCGCGAACTGGCCGACGTTGAGCGTCTCGTTCTCGACCAGGAGCAGCAGGATCTGCTGGCGCGCGGTCTCGCCCAGTGCGAAGAACAGCGGCGTGCAGCGGGACAGCGTGGTGGCGACCTGCGCCGGGGCGACGCTCGACGGGGTGTTCAACGCATATCCATTGGTTTGAATGTTCGAACGAATTGTATGGCCTCGGCGGCGGGCTGCAAGCGGCGGCCGGGCGCCGTTCGCTCGATGCGACCCATGCGACGCCGTCGATGCGGGGCCGGCCGGGCGGGTGCCGGGACCGTAGGCGATGTCGCCGCGGCCCGGGCGCACGCCACAATGCGAGGATGCGAGCCCTGCCACCGACCGCCGCCCTGCCGTCCGACACCCCGATGCCGACGCCATCCGCGATCGATCCGCAGCTGCTCGCCTCGTACGTCACCGCACGCTACGTGGTCGCGCTTCCGACCGGCGAGTGCGCGTGCCGCATCGGGGTCGCGGACGCCGCCCTCGGGGCCGCGATCCGGGCCGCGGGCGTCACGCGCGCCGCGCTGGTCGGCGCCGAGAACCCCCGCAGCGCTCCGGCCGACGCGCAGACCAATGCCCGGGCGACGGCCGTGCTGGCCGATGCGATCGACGCGGCCGGTCTGGCCCGCGTCCCGGCGCGCGGCGAGGACCCCACGGGTCGCTGGGCGCCGGAGCGCGGCTTCTGCGTGTTCGGCGCGTCCGACGCGCTGCTCGACGCCTGGCTCGTGCGGTTCGACCAGAACGCGTTCGTGGGCATCGACGTCGACGGTCGGCCCGCGCTGATCCTGCACCCGGACCGTCGCGCGTGAGCGGCGTCGATCCGCCCCCCGGGCGCGGCCCGGACGCACGGCCGCGGGCACCGGTGATCCTGGTCGCCGACGACCACGACCTCGCGCGTGTCGGACTCGTCCAGCTGCTGCAGGCATGGGACCCGGAGGTCGACGTGGTCGAGGCGGTCGACGGACCGTCGCTCGAGGCCGCACTCGCGACCCGCGACGACTGGGCACTGGCGGTGATCGACCTCGTGATGCCTGACTTCGATGCCGAGGACGGTGTGCTGCGCATCCTCGCCGCGCGGCCGGCGCTGCGCGTGCTGGTGGTGTCGGGGCTCGACGATCCGGCCGCGATGGCGCGGCTGCTGGCGGCCGGCGTGGCCGGGTTCATCCCGAAGTCGCACGACGCGCGCATCGCGCTGCACGCGGTCGAACTGGTGCTGGCGGGCGGCCGCTACATCCCGCCCGAGACCCTCGCGGTCGTGCCCGCCGGATCGCCGCGGTCGACCTCGGCATCCGCCATGCCGGACGCGCTGCAGGCCGAGGTCGCCGCGCTCACGCCGCGCCAGCGCGACACGCTGGCGCTGCTGCGCCAGGGTCTGCCGAACAAGCTGATCGCGAGCCGCCTGGGCATCAGCGAGGCGACGGTGAAGATGCATGTCACCGCGCTGCTACGGGCCTACGGCGTCCGCTCGCGCGCCGAGCTGCTGGTCGCGCTCGGGCGCGACAGCTGAGAACCCGCGAAGCCGCTCGCCGCGCACAGCGCGGCATGCAGCACGTCCGGCGCGACCGGCTTGTGCAGGACCGGAAACCCCGACACCGCGAGCGCCTGCAACGCGTCGGGCGCGGTGTCGCCGGTCACGATCAGCACGCCGGGCGTGCCGGCGCAGCGCGCCCGCAGGCTTGCCGCGAGCGTCGGACCGTCGTCGCGTCCCAGATGGCGATCGACGATCAGCACATCGGGCCGCCAGTCCGCGGTGCACGCGGCGTCGGCCTCGGCGGCGTCGGCCGCGACGCGCACGTCGATGCCCCAACCTTCGAGCAGCGCGGCGAGCGACACGCGGATCGCCGCGTCGTCGTCGACCGCGAGCACGCGCCGCCCGGCCAGTACAGCCGCGGGTTGCGGCGTGGGCAACGGCGCAGTCGGTGCGATCCACGGCCCCGGGTCCGCCTCCGCGCGGCGCACCTGATCCGCCGCGAAGCGCACCGCGAACACGCTGCCGCGGCCCGGGCGCGAGCGCAGCGTGATGTCGTGCCCCAGCAGCCGTCCGAGTCGCCGGACCGTCGCGAGGCCGAGGCCCAGCCCGCTCGTGCGCGCGGCGGGGTCGGGTCCGGGCGGGCCGCGGAAGAACTCGTCGAACACGGCGTCGTGCAGATCGGGCGCGATGCCCCGCCCGCTGTCGCGGACCTCGATCGCGCGCGCGCCGCCGCGCCACGCGATCAGCACGCCACCGTGGTCGGTGGCCTGCAGGGCGTTGACGATCAGGTTCGACAGGATCCGCTGCAGCGCGAGCGGATCGGTGTGCACGACGACATCGCGCACGCGGGCGCGCAGCCACAGGCCGCGCGCTTCCGCCTGCAGGCTGTAGCGCGCCTCGAGCGCGCGCAGCAGCGGCGCCAGCGCCGCCGTCGTCGGCTGCGGCACCACGGTGCCGGCGTCGAGCCGGGCCTGATCGAGCAGCGCATCGAACAGGGTCGCCAGATCGCGCGCGCTGTCCTGGGCGCGTGCAACGTGCACGGACGCATCGGGCGCGACGCCGCGCAGGCGCAGCGTCTCGAGGGTGAGCGCGAGCGCGTGCAGCGGCTGCCGCAGGTCGTGCGTCGCGGCCGCGAGGAAGCGGGCCTTCGCGCGACCGGCGGCCTCGGCGTCGCGGCGCGCGGCCTCGGCCACTTCGCGTGCCTGCTCGGCCGTGGCACGCGCCGCGTCCGCCTGCGCCGTCTCGTCGGCCAGGCGTCTGGCGAGCGCCTCGTTCTCGTAGCCCGAGCGCACGGCCGCGCGGATCTGGCGTGCCTGCACGAACGAGTACAGCGCGAGGAACGCGTAGAGCATCGTCAGCGCGATGGCGACCGCGTACGACGCCCGCGTGCCTTCGCGCAGATGCGTGGCGAGCAGCGGTGCGAGGCACCAGCCGGCCGCCGACAGGTACGACAGCGGCGACATCAGCGTCGCCGCGAAGATGCCGGCGACGTAGGTGATGATCAGCGCGGTGTTGAGCCACAGCGCATCGGGCACACCCGAGAAGAACCACGCGCACAGACCGACCGGCAGCGCGCTGATCGCGTCGCAGAACGCGTGCAGGCCGAACCACGGTCGCCGCGGGACACGGCCCGCCGCGTCGCGTCGGCGCCACACGAGATGGATGCCCAGATACACCGTGTTCGACACCCACCACGCCCCCGCCCACGCGAGCAGCGCGCCGTGATCGAAACGGTCCCAGTGCACCCACGCGGCGAGCGCGGCCGCGAGATAGTTGGTCGCGATCCCGGTCGGGTCCTGCTGCCACAGCGTGCGCAGCAGGTCGGCGTCGACGCGGCGTTCGATGTCCGCGCGCACGTCGGCCGACAGCGCGGCAGCCGGCGATGCGAGCGCCGGCGCGACGGGGGCCGCGGAAGCGGACGACGCACTCATCGACGGGTTCGGTGCGGATCGCCGCCCAGAAGGCTCCGCACGCCACCGGCCGCGCAGGCGTCGATCGGGGAGAAGACGGTCCACGTGCGCGGCATGCGGACGGCCTCGG
>JALORJ010000084.1 GCA_025459035.1 Burkholderiales bacterium | reverse complement strand
CTGCACCGCCTGGTGGCCCTTGCCGAGCGACATGTCGATCGTCCCGGACGGGGTGTCGAACTTCGAGTACTCGAACGCGGCGATGACCTCGTCGTCCGTCGGATCGGCCTTCTTCGCCTTCATCGCCTTCTCCCACGCAGCCTTCGCGCCGAGCCACGCGCTCGCCATGTGGTAGGTCGGGTAGACCGGGGTGGCCTTGAAGCGCTCCGAGTACGCCTTCGTGAACCACGCGTTCAGCGCGTTGTTCGCGGCGAACGGACCGTTGGGACCGCGCGCACCGATCATCGTCCCGTCGGGCAGCTGCGCGCCGAGCTTCTCGAGGATCGTGTCACCGCAGATGATCATGTTCGGCGCCTTCTTCAGCAGCCCGCGCGGCGCGCTCTGCAGCACGAAGGCCTCGAGGTCGCCGCCCCACAGGGAGTTCTGCAGGATCTCGCCGTCGCTCGACAGCAGCGCCGAGACCTCGGTGCTGTACTGCCCGGCGCCGAGCTTCGGCGTCATGTTGGTGCCGGCGACCGCCTGGGGCTTGAGCACCTTCATCGCTTCGGTGAAGTCCGACCACGCGTCCTGCCCCCACGCGTAGTTCGGGTTCACGCCCGAGTAGTTCTTCAGGTTCGGGTACACGTCGGCGACGTAGCGCGCGGCCGCCACGTTCTCCTGCGTCGCCATCGTCGTCGTGCGGAACACGTACTTGTACGACGCTTCCTCGAACAGCCGGTTGGTCGCGCAGTCGAACAGCACGGTGACCTTCTTGAGTTCCTCGGCGACCGGTGCGACCGCGAGGCAGTCCCCCGACGAGATCACGCCGATGACCATGTCGACGTTCTGCCGACTCACGAGGTTGCGGTACTCGGTGACGACCTTGGTCGGGCCGCCGGCCTCGTCGACGTAGACGACCTCGATCGGCCGGCCGCCGAAGCCCTTCTGCTCGTAGCCCGGCACCGCGCCGCCCTTGTTGAAGGCCTCCACCAGCAGGTCCGCCGCGTTCTTCGCGGGCACTCCGAAGGGACCCGCGGCGGGGCCCGACAGGAAGGTGATGACGCCGATGCGCAGCGGCTTGTCCTGCGCGTGGGCGGTGACGGCAGCGCACACCGCGGTGGCGGCGAGCGCGACGAACGACAGGATGCGAAGCACGGGAGATCCTCCTCGAAGCATGTAGGTGGGGGCGTCGATGCCGCGGGCCGCATCGGGCGCGGCGAGCGCAGCGGAGATTAGCCGCGGCCGCGTCCGCCCGCGGCGTGCGGCGCGACCGTGGACGGCGAGCCCGCTGGCAGAATCCCGTGACCTTCCCTGATCGCCGCGCACCGGTCGCGACGCCGCGATCGCCCCGGATGCTCCTTGCGTTGAACCTGCTCGCGCTCGACACCGCCACCGAACACTGCTCCGTCGCGCTGATGGCCGCGGGCGACGTGCGGCAGCGCATCGCGCACGCCGGGCCGCAGCACTCGACGCTGCTGCTGCCGATGGTCCACGCGCTGCTGGCCGAGGCGGCGCTCGGCTTCACGCAGCTCGACGGCATCGCGGTGTCGATCGGCCCCGGGATGTTCACCGGGCTGCGCATCGGAGTGTCGGTCGCGCAGGGGCTTGCCTTCGGTGCGGACCTGCCGGTCGCGGCGGTGGGCACGCTCGACGCGGTCGCGGCGGCCTGCCCCGAGCCCCACGTCGTCGCCGCCCTCGATGCGCGCATGGACGAGCTGTACTTCGCGGCCTTCGCGCGCGACGGCGGCCGCATGCGAGCGCTCGTCGACGCGTGCCTCGTGCCGGTCGCGCAACCGCCGGCGCTCGATGCGGCGATCGCGTGGGTCGGCGCCGGCAACGGCTTCGACCGCTTCGCGGCGCTGCTGCCCGCTGCGCTCGGGCCAGGGCTCGCCCGGGTGGTCCCCGACGTGCTCCCCGAAGCGCGCCATGTGCTGGCCGTGGCGTGCGCGCGCGAGCCCGACGGCTTCCGCGCACCGCCCGAGGCGCTGCAGCCGCGCTACGTGCGCGATCGCGTGGCGCAGACCACCGTCGAGCGCGAGGCGCTGCGCCGGGCGCGGGCCGGGGCGGCGGCGTGAGCGCACTGCCGATCGCCACACCCGCCCGGTTGCGCCCGATGTACCCGCACGACGTCGACCGCGTGATGGCGCTCGAGACCGACCTGTACTCGCACCCGTGGACGCGCGGCAACTTCGAGGACTCGCTGTCGGCCGGGTACTCGGCGTGGATCGCCGAGCGCGGCAGCGTGCTGGTCGGCTACGGCGTGATGATGATGGGCGTCGAGGAGGCGCACCTGCTCAACCTGAGCGTGGCGCGCCATGCGCAGCGTCAGGGTCTGGGGCGCGAGCTGCTGGCGTTCTTCGTCGACCGGGCCCGCGAGTTCGCCGCCCGTGCGATGTTCCTCGAGGTGCGGCCGTCGAACGCGCCCGGTCGGGCGCTGTACGCCGGCAGCGGATTTCGCGAGCTCGCCGTGCGCCGCGGCTACTACCCGGCCACCGGCGGAGGCCGCGAGGATGCGCTGCTGATGGGCCGCGACCTCTGAAAACCTGTGAAGCCATCCCCCACACCCGCTCGAACGCACCTGACGACGCCGCTCGGCGTTGCGGATGCTCACCGTGGAGCCCGCCACGGCTGCGCTTCGCGCCTTGATCGACACCGCCGGTCGCGCTCGCTCGGGCGCGGCGAATTCCTTCACAGGTTCTGAGCGGCGCCCCGACCGATGACCCCGCCGCTCACCCCCGACGTCGTCGACGCGCTCGGCATCGGCCCGCGCTGGGTGCGCAAGGACCGCCCGCGCGCGCCCGCTGCACCGGCGCTCGACGCCGCGGACGATGCGCCCGCGGCCACGCGCGACGCCGCACTGCCGCCGGCCGACCGGTCGACAACCGCGCTGCCGCAGCCTGCGGACGCGCGGCCGGAGCGGTCGCGCCAGTCCGCCCCGCCGCCGGCGCCTGCAGCACCGCGCGCGCCGACGGCCGCGCGCACGATCCCGATCGCGGTCGATCCGGTGCGCGCCGACGCGATCGTGGGTCTGGACTGGGACCCGCTGGCCGAGCACGTGCGGCAATGCACGCAGTGCGGTCTGGCCGCGACGCGCAACCGCACCGTGTTCGGTGTCGGGGATCCGGCCGCCGACTGGATGTTCGTCGGCGAAGGCCCGGGGGCCGACGAGGATGCGAAGGGCGAACCGTTCGTGGGCCAGGCCGGGCGCCTGCTCGACGCGATGCTCGCGGCGATCGGACTGCAGCGCGGGCGCGACGTGTACATCGCGAATGTCGTGAAGTGCCGGCCTCCCGGCAACCGCAACCCCGCGCCCGACGAATCGGCTGCCTGCAGCCCGTACCTGCAGCGCCAGATCGACCTCGTGCGGCCGCGGCTGATCGTGGCGCTGGGCAAGGTGCCGGCGACGCATCTGCTCGGTCGCGACCAGAGCATCGCGAGCCTGCGCGGCCAGGTCCACGACCATCGCGGCATCCCGCTGCTGATCACCTATCACCCGGCGTATCTGCTGCGCAACCTGCCCGACAAGGCGAAGGCGTGGGAGGACCTGTGCTTTGCCCGGGACCTGATGGCGAAGCTGAAGCTCGGCTGACCTGCGCGGGTCGCGCGGACGCACGCTCGGCTGCGCTCGTGCGTACCCGGTCGCCCTTGCCAACCGGCCGCCAGACCCCAACTCACCCGCGCGGCGGTGGTACCGCGCTCTCCTCGAGGATCCGATCCATGTTCCGTTCGCTGCTCGTCGCACTCGGCCTGGCCGCCACGCTGTCGCTGACCGGCTGCGGCTACAACGACATCCAGGCGCAGGACGAGGCCGTGAAGGCCGCGTGGAGCGAGGTCGTCAACCAGTACCAGCGACGTGTCGACCTCGTGCCCAACCTGGTCAAGACCGTGCAGGCGTTCGCCGATCAGGAGAAGGACGTGCTGCTCGGCGTGACCGAAGCCCGCGCGCGGGTCGGCAGCCTGCAGGCCACGCCCGAGCTGGTGAACGACCCCGCCGCGATGGACCGCTTCGCCAGGGCGCAGGGCGAGATGACGGGCGCGCTGTCACGGCTGCTGGTGGTCGCCGAGAACTACCCGCAGTTGAAGAGCGACCAGAACTTCCGCGACCTGCAGGCGCAGCTCGAGGGCACCGAGAACCGCATCACGGTCGCGCGCAACCGCTACATCGAGTCCGTCCGCGTCTACAACACGACGGTGCGGTCGTTCCCGGTCAACCTGACGGCGATGGCCACCGGCGCGAAGGAGAAGGCCAACTTCGCCGTCGAGAACGAGGCGGCGATCTCGAAGGCGCCGGTGGTCGACTTCGGCAAGGGCGGCGCGAAGTGACCCGTCGCACGGCAGCGCTCGCGTGAACAGCGCGCGCGCGATGCGGCCTGCCGCGCGGCAGCGCGGCCGCGGTCTGCGCCGGGTCGCGATGGCGTGGCTGTGCGCATGGCTCGCGAGCTTCGCAGTCGTCGTGGCCGCCGAGGTCGCGATTCCGCCGGTGGCACGGGTCAGCGATGTCGGCGGCGCGCTCGATGCCACCGCGCGCACGGCACTGGAAGAACGGCTGGCGGCGCTCGAGGCACGCAAGGGCGCGCAGGTGGCCGTGATCGTGCTGCCCACGACGCAGCCGGAGACCATCGAGGCGTGGGGCATCCGCGTGGCCGATGCCTGGAAGCTCGGCCGCAAGGGCGTCGACGATGGCGTGATCCTGATCGTCGCGACCGACGACCGGCGTCTGCGCATCGAGGTCGGACGCGGGCTCGAAGGCGCCCTGCCCGACGCCACCAGCCGCCGCATCATCGACGAGCACATCGTGCCGCGGCTGAAGACCGGCGATCTGGCCGGTGCGCTGGAGGTCGGCGTCGACCGCATCGCGCAGGTCATCGACGGCGAACCGCTGCCGGCGCCCGAGCCCCGCGAGCGCAGCGGCGAGCGCGTGCCCTCCCTGTTCGAGGTCGTCGCGGTGATCGCGCTGTTCGGGGGCGCGGTCCTGCGCGCGGTGTTCGGGCGTGTCGTCGGCGGTGTGCTGACCGGCGGCGTGGTCGGCATCGCCCTGCGCCTGCTCGTCGGCGGGATCGCGCTGCCGCTGATCGGCGCCGCGATCGCGGGCGTGCTCGTGGTGGCGTTCGGCAGCGTCGGCGGCGTCCGTGGGCTCGGCCGCGGTGGCTGGGTGGGCGGCACCGGCGGCGGATTCGGCGGCCGGGGCGGAGGCGGCGGCGGGTTCGGCGGCGGTGGCGGCGGCTTCGGCGGCGGCGGCGCGTCGGGGCGCTGGTGAAGCGGCGCACGCGATGACCGATCTGGCCCGCATCGCTCGTCACCTGCTGCCCGCGCAGCGCGCGGTGCGCCGTGCGTTCCCGCCGCAGGCGCTCGACGCGATCGAACGCGCCACCGCGGCGGCGGAAGCCGGCCACACCGGCGAGATCCGCTTCGTCGTCGAAGGCGCGCTGCCGCTGGACCGGGTGCATGCCGGTGTCGGCGGGCGCGAGCGCGCGCTGGAACTGTTCGCGTCGCTGCGGGTGTGGGACACCGCGCGCAACAACGGTGTGCTGATCTACCTGCTGCTCGCGGACCACGCCGTCGAGATCGTCGCCGATCGCGGCATCCACGCGCTGGTCGGTGCCGAAGGCTGGTCGCGCATCTGCCGCGACATGCAGGGGCACTTCGGCGCCGGGCGCTTCGAAGCCGGTGCGGTCGCCGGCATCGCGGCGGTCGGCGCGCTGCTCACGACCTTCTTCCCGCGGGCGCGCGGCGAGGACGACGTCAACGAGGTGCCGGACCGCCCGCTCGTGCTCTAGGTCGTCCGAGGCGGGGGTCGGCCGGTCAGAGCGGCGGTGGCGCGTCCTGGTCGTGCCGGTGGCGGCGCCAGATCGCCACCATCGACAGCATCACGAACGCGCCGAACGCGACGGTGATCGTGAACACCGACAGCCCGGCACCCAGCATCAGCGCGTACAGGCCGAGCATCCCGAGGATGCTGAGGTTCTCGTTGAAGTTCTGCACGGCGATCGAATGCCCGGCGCCCATCAGGCCGTGGCCGCGGTGCTGCAGCAGTGCATTCATCGGCACCACGAAGTAGCCGCCCAGCGCGCCGATCAGCACCAGCAGCCCGATCGCGATGCGCCAGTCGTGCACCAGCGTCATCGCCATGACGACGCCGCCCATCGCGATGCCGACCGGCAGCACGCGCACGGCGTGGTCGAGCGCCACCGTCTTCGCGGCGACGACCGATCCGATCGCGATGCCCACGGCGACGACGGCCGTCAACTGGGTCGCGCGCTCGAGGTCGAGATGCAGGGCCGCGGCGGCCCACGCCAGCACGATGAGGCGCAGCGTGGCGCCGGCGCCCCAGAACAGCGTGGTCACCGCGAGCGAGACCTGACCCAGCGGATCGCGCCACAGCCGCACGAAGCAGCGGGCGAAGTCCGCCACCAGCGACAGCGGGTCGCGCTTCGCGACCGCGTGCGTGCGCGCGACCTGCGGGATGTAGAGGTTGATCAGCGCCGCGACCAGATAGAGCAGCAGGATCACGAGGATCGCGACCTCGGGCGCCGTGTCGAGGCGCGGCACGGCGCCCAGCAGCGGGAAGCGTCCGAACATCCACTGCGGGAACTGCGGGCCGACCATCGCGCCGCCGACGATCGCGCCGAGGATGATCGACGCGACGGTGAGGCCTTCCATCCAGCCGTTCGCGAGCACGAGCTTCTCGGGCGGCAGCACCTCGGTCAGGATGCCGTACTTGGCGGGCGAGTACATCGCGGCGCCGAGGCCCACGATGCCGTACGCGAACAGCGGCTGCAGTCCGCCGAGCATCGCCACGCAGCCGACGATCTTCACCGCGTTGGACACGAACATCACGCGCCCTTTCGGCAGGGCGTCGGCGAAGGGGCCGACGAACGGCGCGAGCACGATGTAGGCGAACACGAAGAACTGCTGCAGCACCGGCGTGTGCCAGGCCGGCGCCGCCTGCTCGGTCAGCAGCGCGATCGCCGCGAAGAGCAGGGCGTTGTCCGCGAGCGCCGAGAAGAACTGCGCCGCGAGGATCGGGTAGAAGCCGCGTGCCATGCGGATGGGAGAGCGGCGTGTGGTGCGCGTCGGGGCTCGGACAGGACGCGGCGTTGTATCACAGGGGTCCGCTCCGTCCGTCTGCAGGAACCTGCCCGCCATGCCGCGTCCCGTCGAAGCCGTCGTCGATCTCGCCGCCGCCCGCCACAACCTCGCCGTGGTGCGCCGTGCGGCGCCGGGCGCGAAGGTGATGGCCGTGATGAAGGCGGACGCGTACGGTCACGGCCTGGCACGGCTGCTGCCGGCGCTCGCCACGGCCGACGGCATCGCGGTGCTGGACCTGGATGCCGTGCACACGGTGCGCGCCGCGGGGTTCGGCGGCACGGTGCTGCTGCTGCAGGGGGTCTGGACGGCCGACGACCTGCGCGCGGCGTCCGCCCTCGGCGCGTCGATCGTGGTGCACGACCCGCGTCACCTCGAACTGCTCGCGCGCGTGCCGCCGGTGCGGCCGATCGACGTGTGGATCAAGCTCAACTCGGGCATGAACCGGCTGGGCTTCCGGCCCGCGGCGTTTCGCGACGCGTGCGCGACGCTCGCCGCGCATCCGCAGGTCGCGCGGCGTGTCGCGATCACGCACTTCGCGTCCGCCGAGACCGGCGAGCACGTCGACGCCCAGTGCGCGCTGTTCGACGCGGCGGTGGCCGGGCTCGCGCTCGAGCGCTCGCTCGCCAACAGCGCCGCGGTGTTCGCGCATCCGCGCACCCATGCCGACTGGGTGCGTCCCGGCATCGCGCTGTACGGCGCCACCCCGTTCGACGACCGCTCCGCGGCCGCGCTCGGGCTGCGCCCGGTGATGACGCTGCGCGCCGAGATCTTCGGCACGCAGACGCTGGCCGCCGGTGAGCGCGTCGGCTACGGCGGCACGTTCGTGGCGCCGCACCCGATGCGCATCGGCATCGTCGCCTGCGGCTACGCCGACGGCTATCCGCGCCACGCGCCGACCGGCGCGCCGGTGGCGGTGGCCGGACGCGCGTCGCGCACGCTGGGACGCGTGTCGATGGACATGCTGATGGTCGATCTCGACGGCCACGACACGGCAAGCGTCGGCACGGCGGTCGAGCTGTGGGGCGCCGCGGTGCCGGTCGACGCCGTGGCGGCGCACGCCGGCACCGTCGGCTACGAGTTGCTGACCGCGCGCGCGCCGCGCGTCCCGGTCCGGGTGGTCGACGCCGAGGCCTGAGCCTTCGCGCGCACCGCGGGCGGCCCCGCGAGCTGCGCGAGCAGATGCGACTCGCGCTTGTAGAAGCCTTCGGTGTGGAATGTCTCGGCGAGCCCGAAGTGCTCGTAGTCGAGGTGGTGGCAGAACTCGTGCACGAACGTGCGCACGAAGGTGCGCGGTGCGACCACCTTGCGCAGCTGCGCGGTGCGCATCCACAGCTCGATGCGCGCCGGCGGCGTCGCGTTGTCGGGGACGTACAGACCGTGCAGCTCGCCCCAGTCGCCCGACGGGCGCGCCGGCCACACCTTCATGCGCACCGGCGGGACCTGGAAGCGCAGCACCAGCGCGTCGACCAGTTGCTGGCAGGCGCGCTGCACGTCGGCCGGGTGGTCACGGGCCAGCGCGTCGGTGACGGCCGTGACGGTCGGGGACAGGTCTTCTGCACGCGGCGACGACATCGTCGCACTCGCGCGCCACGTGTTGACGCACGGGCGTGAAGCCCCGGCGCACCGCGGTCGACGCGACCTGGCGCCGTATCCTGCAGGCCCTGCTCGCGAGCCCCGTGTCCGTGTCCTTCTCCGCATCCGCCACCGCGCGCCCGACCGTGCCCGTGCCGACCTTCGAGGGCGTCTGGCCGATCCTCGCGACCCCGTTCGACGCCGACGATCAGGTCGACCTCGCGTCGCTCGACCGCCTCGTGCGCTTCATGGTCGACGCCGGCGCCGACGGCGTGACCGTCACCGGCGTGCTGGGCGAGTCCGCCCGTCTGCTCGATCGCGAGCGTGTGGAGATCGTGCGCACCGCCGTGGCGGCGGCCGACGGGCGCGTGCCGGTGATCGTCGGCACCAGCCATTCGGGGACACTCGCGGCGCGGTCACTGAGCCAGGAGGCCGAGGCGCTCGGCGCCGCGGCCGTGATGCTGACGCCGCACGCCGAAGCCACCCCGAACGACGCGCGCGTGTTCGAGTACTACCGCAGCGTCGCCGACGGGGTGTCGATCGCCGTCGTGGTGCAGGACCATCCGGCGTCGAGCGGTGTGCACATGCCCGCGCCGCTGTTGCTGAAGCTGGTGGCCGACGTGCCGCGCGTGGCCTGCATCAAGCTCGAAGCGGTGCCGACGGCCACCAAGCTGCGGGCGCTGAAGGCGGGGTTCCGCGCCCGCACGGTACCGATCCTGACCGGACTCGGCGCGCTGTACGGTCTGTTCGACCTGCGTGCCGGCTCGAGCGGCTTCAACACGGGCTTCGCGTTTCCGG
>JALORJ010000083.1 GCA_025459035.1 Burkholderiales bacterium | reverse complement strand
GCTGTGGATGCGCGGCGAGGAGGCGGTGTCCAAGAGCGATGCCTACGGTCTGGTGAAGGGCGTAGGACAGCAGACCGCGATGAAGTACGTGCGCCGCGCGATCGACGAAGGGCACCTGGTCGAGGTCGACAACCCTGCGGACGGCCGGTCGCGGCTGCTGCGGATGTCGCCGGCACTGCAGGCACGCTTCGAGGCGATGATCGACCGCGCGTGGGTCGCCTTCGAGCCCGTGTTCGACGACGACGCCCGCGAACCGGTGAAGTAGTCCCGGGCAGGCCGACCGCGGGCGCCGTCGCGGTTCCCCGCCGCGACGCCGGATCGCACTATCGTCGCGGTCCGCGGTCTGTCTGCACGATCGATCCCGCCACGAGGGTGTCCGCGATGCGTCGCTCGCTCAAGTTCGTCCACACCGTCGCCACCATGGGTCTGGTCGGCGCGTTCGTCGTGCAGCTGATCGTCGCGGCCCGCACACCGCCGATGGCCGGCACCGAGGTCGCGGCGCTGCTCGGCGCACGCCAGCTGATGGTCGACGTGGCCGGCTGGGTGCTGCTGCCGTCGACGGCGGCGATGCTCGTGTCCGGGCTGCTGCTGATGGGCTCGAACCGCAGCTACAGCAGCGCGGGCTGGGTCTGGGCCAAGGCGCTGCTGGGCCTCGTGCTGATCAAGGCGGTGCTGTTGATCAACCACTCGGCCGCACGCGACATCGCGGCGCTGGTCGCGGTCGGCATCGACGGCCATCCGGACCGCGCGGCCGAGCTGGCGCGGCTGGTGCGGATGGAGTGGCTGGGCACGTGGCTGGGGCTCGCGATCGCGCTGGTCGCCACCGCGCTGGGCATCTGGCGACCGAAGTCGAAGCCCCGGGCGCGCGCTGCAGTGCCGGCTGTGGCGACCGGCGACGACGACGCCACCGACCAGGCGGCCGATGCCCCGTTCGCGCCTCAGCCCGCTGCGAGGGCAGCGCAGACCGCGTCGGTGGTGGCCCTGCGCCCGAACACGCCGCCCTCGACGTCGATCATCGACAGCGCCGCCGCGTGTAACGACGCGTTGCCCGACGCGCAGGCGTCGTCGACGGTGATACAGCGGTAGCCGCGGTCGATCGCGGTCCGCAGCGTCGAGGTCACGCAGACTTCGGTCGTGACGCCGCACAGGATCAGCGTGCGGATGCCGCGCGCGGTCAGCATCGCGCCGAGCGCGGTGCCCTCGAAGGCGCTGAAGCCGGGCTTGTCGATCGCGATCTCGCCCGGGACCGGCGCCACGGCAGCCGCGATCGCGCTGCCGGGTTCGCCGCGGATCAGCAGCCGCCCGAGCGGGCCGTCGCTGCCGACGGCGGCGCCGGTGCGGCGCGAGGCGTCCACGAACGCCGGCGGCACGTCCGACAGGTCGGGGGCGTTCGCCTCGCGCGTGTGCACCACCACCAGCCCGGCCGCGCGGGCCGCCGCGAGCAGCCGCGCGACGTTCGGCACGACCGCCTGCAGCGGCGCGATGTCGAGCCCGGCGCGCGCGGCGTAGCCGTCGGCCTCGAGGAAGTCGCGCTGCAGGTCGATCACCAGCAGCGCCGTCGTGGCGCGGTCGATCGTGTCCGGCATGGTGGCCTGGCTCGGGGAAGGGGACGGGGCGCGGGCGTCGGCCGGGGCCGTGAGCCGGTCAGGCGAGCCCGAACTCGCGCCGCACCGCCTGCGCGATCGAGGCGGCCACCTGCTCGGCCATCAGCCGCCCCTTGTCGGCACTGGCGCCGCGCGCCGACGACAGCACGCCCGACGGCGGCACCCACGCGGTGACGGTCGGATACATGTCGTACGGCGGGAAGTCGGCGGGCGGGTCGTCGGGGATCAGGTCGAGGCGCACCAGATCGGGATGGTGGTGCAGCATCAGCGAGGTCTCCATGACCGCCGCGTGTTCGAGCGCGTAGCCGGGAAAGCCGTCGGGGAACACCCCGGCCAGCGTCTGCTCGGTCAGGAAGTCCCAGTACTCGAGCCGCATCACCCGCAGCGGATGGGACGGCCCGAGTTCGCGCATCGCGAGGTCGATGCCCTCGATCAGGAACCACTGGTTCTCGTAGTGGCCGTCGACCACGATCAGGCGGGTGACGCCGTGGCGCGCGAACTCGCGCACCGCGTCGCGTACCTGCAGCGACAGCGTCTGCGCGTCGAGACTGGTCGTGCCGCAGAAGTGGTTGCCGCCGCCGCACTTCGGCTGTGACTTGTAGCCGTACGCGAAGGTTGGCGCGACGATGCCGCCGACCTGGCGCGCGACGCCGTCGCACACGGCCGCCGCGAGCAGGGCGTCGGTGCCCAGCGGCAGATGCGGCCCGTGCTGCTCGGTCGCACCGACCGGCAGGAACACCGGGCACGCGTCACGCTGGATGCGGTCACGGTACGCGACCCAGCTCATGCGGTTCATCTGCGTTTCCATCAGGCGGGCGCTCCATCGGGTTCGGATTGCGGGCGGGCTTCGAGCAGTGCGGCGGACACGATCAGCATGCCGCCGATCCAGCCGGCCGCCGGCAGCACTTCATCGGTGAGCAGCCACGCCGAGACGACCGACGCGACGAGCTCGAAGATGATCAGCACCGACGAGCGACCGGCGTCGAGGTGCGACACGCCGTAGAGCTGCGTCGCGACCGCGGCGACCAGCCACAGCGCCGCGAACAGCGCGACCTGCACGCCGACGACGGGGCGCACCGCGGGCCACTTGCCGCCGAGCAGGGCCACGAGGACGCCGCCCACCAGCGCGCAGCCGGCGAACAGCGCGGCCGCCTTGAGCTCGACCGGCACGGTGTCGGCGGCACGGGCCGCGACGTTCTGCATCGCGTAGAAGAAGCCGGCCGCGACGGCCAGGATGTCGGTCAGCCGAAGCGGCCCGGTCAGCGCGCCGGGCCCGCCGAGCACCAGCAGCGCGCCGGCGAGCGCAAGACCGACCGCGACGAGGCGCAGCGGGGTGATGACCTCGCGCAGGAACACGCGTCCGCCGACCACGCCCCAGACCGGCGCCAGATAGAACAGCAGCATGCTGCGGATCACGTCGCCCTCCATCAGCGTGACCACGAAGCAGGCGTTGGCCATGCCTCCCAGCATGCCGTTGGCCGCGACCAGCCGCCACTGCGCGCGCAGGGTGGCGCGTCGCGACCACAGCCACGGCGCGACCAGCACGCCGATCGCGCCGTACGTGGCCACCGTCAGCACGAGCCCGGAGATCCCTTCGCGCGCGAAGTGCTTCAGCGGAATCCACGTGAGGCCCCACAGCAGTCCGCTCGCGAACATCGCGGCGACCGCCAGGCGCTCCGTGCGCTTCACATCCATGCGCCACCGTTGGGTCCGAGCATCTGGCCGAAGTAGAAGCTCGCGAGGTCGGACGCGAGGAACACCACGGTCGCGGCGACCTCGTCGGGTCGGCCGAAGCGCTGCGCCGGGATGTCTCGCTCCTTCGCGAGGGTCTCGGGCTGCATGAACTGCGCCGACAGCATCGGCGTGTCGATCGGGCCCGGCGCGATGCCGTTGACGCGGACCGCCGGCGCGAACTCGCGCGCGAGCGAGCGCGTGAGGCCGACGACCCCGGCCTTCGCAGCGCAGTACGGCGCCGACTGGGCCCGCCCGAGGAACCCGAGCTCGGAGGCGATGTTGATCACGCTGCCGCTGCCGCGGGGCGCCATGCGCGCGAGTGCCGCACGGCAGCACAGGAACACGCCCGTCAGGTCGACGCCGACGATGTGGTCCCAGTCGGCATCGGTGGTGTCGACGAACGGCTTCTCCTGCAGCACGCCAGCGCAGTGCACCGAGATCGCGAGCGGCCCGGGCCGGGTGTCGGCATGCGCCATCAGCGCGTCGACCTGCGCGCGCACCGTCACGTCGCACGCGAAGGCTTCGGCGACCCCGCCCGCCGCGACGATCGTGGCGACCGTGTCGCGCAGCGCGGCGTCGTCGACGCGATCGGACGCGACGACGCGCGCGCCGGCGGCCGCCAGCGCGATGGCGCTAGCGCGCCCGATGCCCGACGCAGCCCCGGTGACGACGGCCACGCGGCCGGCGAGGTCCAGGCGCAGCGGCCCGGCGGGGGGCGCAGGATCGATCATCGTCAGTGCATCAGGTCGCCGTTGGACGCGACGATCGCCTGACCGGTGAGGCAGGCACTCGCGTCGCTGGCGAGGAAGAGATACGGCCCGGCGATGTCCGCCGGTTCGAGCAGCGTCGGGAACACCTGGTGCGACAGGATCTGCGCGAGCACCGCGTCGCGGCTGCCGCCCGTCGCCTCGACCATCTGGTCGAGCGAGCGCATCGACGCCTCGGTGCGCACCCAGCCGGGACACACGGCGTTGACACGGATGCGTCGCGGCGCGAGCTCCCACGCGAGCGACCGCGTGAGCCCGAGCACCGCGTGCTTGCTGGCGACGTAGGCCGAGTACTCGCCGACGGCCGACAGCCCCCACAGCGACGACTGGTTGACGATCGACGCGCCGTCGCGGACATGCGGCAGCAGCGCGCGCGTGACCCGCACCATCGAGTGCAGGTTGTTGTCGATCAGCCACTGCCAGCGGGCCATGAAGTCGGGGCGCGCATCCGCGAGCGGCGTGGCGTACTCGGTCCCGGCGTTGTTGACGAGCACGTCGACGTCACCGATCTGCGCGGCGACCGCCGCCGCGAGCGTCGCGACCGCGGCGTCGTCGTTCAGGTCCGCGGCCAGCGCATGCACTTCGATGTGCGCGCTCAGCGCGTCGCGCGCGGCCTCGAGCCGGGCGGCGTCGCGATCGACGATCACCAGGCGCACCCGCTGCTGCGCGAAGGCCTCGGCAAGACCGCGGCCGATGCCGGTCGCGGCACCGGTCACGACGACCGTGCGGCCGTCCAGTCCGAAGTGCACCGGTATCCGCGAAGCGGCGTCGGAGGTTCTCAGACGGCGGTCAGGAACGACACGCCGTAGGCCCCGAGAAAGGTGTCGGCGCGCCCGGGGCCGGTGCCGACATGGCCGTAGTCGTCGGCGGTGGCACGGATCAGGCGATGCCGGTGGTAGCCCTTCAGCAGATCGACCATCGGCAGCACCTGCGTGCAGCGGTCGCCGTACAGATCGGCGTGCAGCGCCGGCAGCGCGTGCCACGGCGCGATCGGGCGTTCGTGGTGCGCGTTGTGATAGCTGAAGTTGAGCAGCAGCAGGTTCCACCCCGGATGCGCGACCGAGACCAGGTTCGAGTACGTGTTGGCCTGCTCGTAGGCGCGGTCGCGCAGCTTGTCGTCGGGGATCGGCGCGTCGTCCTCGAGCACCGCGAGCGCGTCGTACGTGTGCTGGTAGGCGTCGGCGAAGCGCAGCACGTGCAGCATCAGCATCCACGCGACGAAGTAGAGCAGCAGCGCCTTCGGCGACACCGCAGCCAGCGCCGCGAACGCCGCGATGCGCCCCAAGGCGATGGCGACGATGCGCGGCCGCTCGGCGTGGCGGGCCGCCTTCAGGAACGGCAGCGCGATCACGTAGCCGTGCATCAGGAACTCGACGGCCGGGACGTACGCCCACTCGAGCGCGAGCACGACGCGCGACACCCACGGTGGGCTCGCGCGCAGGAACGCCTTGTAGTCGAACGTCACGACATCGGCGCGATCGAGGTGATGGCGCATGTGCTTGCGCCGCAGCGCGGCGAACGGCGCATAGCAGCTGCCGGTGATCCAGCCCATCGCGGCACCCCAGCGGTTGTTCGCCTCGGCCGAGCGGAAGATCGACTGGTGGGCGAACTCGTGCAGGTAGTACGCCGCGTAGATCATCGCGTGGGCGACCAGCAACGTGCCGATCGCGGCCACCCACCATGCCGGGCGGGTCAGCAGCCAGATGCCGCCGGCCCAAGCGCCGAGCGTCCAGCCGAGCGCCAGCACGTTGGGGAGCGCGCCGTCGGGCGCACGGAAGACACGGGAGCCGCGCGGGGCGGCGGACGGGACGGTCGACACGGGTTCGAGCTTCCTCGGGGACACGTTCGCGGGCTGCGCGGACCGTTCGGGCGGTCCGTCACGCCGGTGCGCGACCGGCGCGTTTCCCTTCGCAGCCGCAGGCTGGAGTGCGGGTCGGCGAAGCGCGCGAAGCGTCTCGCCAACCCGACCGACGTTACCGAAAATACCGGTAAAAACAAACCTACTTCTTCGCCATCGCGGACACGAGCGACGCGTCGAAGGTGTCCTCGGTCTTCGGGATCGTCTTGATCTCGCCCTTGGCCTTCAGGATCTTCGAGATCACCGGGCCGCTGCCGAACAGCGTCGTGGTGGCGGTGCCCTTCTCGAACACCTTGGCGAACTCGGCCGGCGGGATGTTGTAGACGTCCTGCAGTTGCTCGGTCACTTCCTTGTCCGAGATGCCCATCACCTTGCCGATCAGCTTCGCCGCCTCCGCGGGCTTCGCGCGCATGTACTCCAGGCCGTCGATGTAGCCCTGGATCATCGCCTTCACCAGCTCGGGGTGCTTCGCGATGAACTCCTGCTTCGAGACCATCACGTCGGTGATGAGGCCCGGGGCTTCCTTCGACGAGTAGATCACCTTGAACTTCTTGCCGCCGTCCATCTGCACGATCTCGTTGACGCTCGGCTGGTAGGTCACGCCGACCTTGATCGCGCCCGACGCCATCGCGGCCGCGACGTTCTCCGGGCTCATGTTCACCGGCTGCACGTCCTTCTCGGTGAGGCCGTTGGTCTGCAGGGCGTACGACAGCAGGAAGTCCGACGGCGACAGCGGGTTGTAGGCGACCTTGCGGCCCTTGAAGTCCTTGATCGACTTCACGTCGACGGTCGTGACGATCGCGTCGCCGCCGTTCGAGTAGTCGATCGGCATCACCACGCGCATCGTCGAGCCCTTGGCCACGGCGCTGATCACCTGGTCGTAGGTGATCACGCCGACGTCGACGGCGCCGCCGGTGACGGCGGCCGGGATCAGCCCCGGGTCGCTGTACATCTGCGTCGTCACCTTGACGCCGGACTTCTTGTAGAGGTCGAGCTGGTCGGCCACGTAGAGCGGCGCGTAGCCGATCCAGATGGTGCTGCCGAGCTTGACGCTGCCGGCCGCCTGCGCGGCGGGGGCCACGAGCGTGGCGCCCAGCGCGAGGCCCGACAGCAGTGCGCAGACGGCGCGACGGGTACGGCACAGCGGTGCGGACATCGAGGACATCGGTGAGTCTCCTTGGGTCGCGGGACGGCGGTCGATGGCGGGGAGCGGTCACGCTCTCCCGGGCTTTTGTCCCTCCGTGGAGCCCGGGTCGACGACCCGGGCCGGGCCGCTCTCGGACCAGTCATCCCGCACCGAAGCACGGGACCGGAACCCTAGCGGCCCTGACGTCGCCCCGGATGTCGCCATCCGGGTCTGCTCACCGTCGCGCTCTGCGTTGCAAGCCGGGTGCCATGCGGCGTGCGATGCATCGCGCGCCGCACGACTCGCTGTGGCGGCCGCCGCGGAAGCGGCGCGCACGGGTCCGCGATCGCGCACCGCGGCGGAGCGAGACACACCTGCGCGGCGCTGCAGCGGTGCGACGCGCGGCGCGATGCGGTCCGCGTCGGCGCGCGTGGCACGATCCCCCGCTCGTTCCCTTCCCGAAGGCTGCCCCGATGACCGCGCCCACCGCCGACGAACGCGCCCTGCTGCGCAGCCAGATCGAGATCCTCGAGGCCGAGCGCGAAGCGCTGATGAAGACCGTCGGGGCTGCCGCGGTGCTCGTCGCCAACATCGACGCGGAGTCGCTGCCGCCCGAGGCGTGGAACGCCGCCGATCTGCTGGCCGACGCCATCAACGCGATGCCCGAGGCGCTGATCGGCGAGTCGCTCGAACTCGTGCGGCCGCTGGTCGAGAAGGACCTGGCGAGCGGCCGGCGCCGCACGCGCTGAGCCGTCCGCGGGACCGCGCGCCACGCATCGGCGCACGCCCGCTTCGCCGGCACCGTGATCGCGCGCCTTCGCGGTGCGCGGCGGGTGGATCGCGCGTCGTCACGGTGCGCTTCGTCGATGCGGCGAAGCGAGGTCACGCGTGCGCGCACCGTGTCGATCGCCGGTCCTGTCGAGTGTGGCGCGCGTTCGTGGCCGTGCGAGGCGGTGCGTGGCACGTGGATTGCCCTGTGCGCCGCCGGACCCGCGACCGCATGCATCGCCCATCGCGTCGGGCGCGTGCGCGGATCCGGACATCCGCTCGATCCGACAAGACCACAATGGAGTCGTACCCACATGAATCGTCGTGAACTGCTGAAGGCGGCCGGTGCCGTCGCTGCCACCTCCGCCATTGCCGCCCCGCTGCGCTCCGCGTTCGCCGCCGAGCCGATCAAGGTCGGCATCCTGCATTCGCTGTCGGGGACCATGGCGATCAGCGAGACCGCGCTCAAGAACACCGCGCTGATGACCATCGAGATGATCAACGCCAAGGGCGGCGTGCTGGGCCGGATGCTCGAGCCGGTGGTGGTGGACCCGGCGTCGAACTGGCCGCTCTTCGCCGAGAAGGCGCGGCAGCTGATCACGCAGGACAAGGTCTCGGTCGTGTTCGGCTGCTGGACCTCGGTGTCGCGCAAGTCGGTGCTGCCGGTGTTCGAGGAGCTGAACAACCTGCTGTTCTATCCCGTG
This sequence comes from Burkholderiales bacterium, assembly GCA_025459035.1. GTDB lineage: Bacteria > Pseudomonadota > Gammaproteobacteria > Burkholderiales. Next base: position 170 of record JALORJ010000083.1, on the reverse strand, counting down.
CAGTACGAAGGCGAGGAGCTGTCGCAGAACGTGTTCTACACGGGCGCGGCACCGAACCAGCAGGCGATCCCGGCCGTCGAGTACCTGATGAGCAAGGACGGCGGCAGCTGCAAGCGCTTCGTGCTCCAGGGCACCGACTACGTCTATCCGCGCACGACCAACAAGATCCT
>JALORJ010000082.1 GCA_025459035.1 Burkholderiales bacterium | reverse complement strand
ACCGCGTGCGCGTCGACGGGCCGGTCACCTTCGACACGGTCGGTGCGCTGCTGCGCACGCCGGTCGCGTGGCCGCAGGCCGCGGTCGTGGTCGTCGACCTGGCGGCGGTGGGCGTGGTCGACTCCGCGGTGATCGCGCTGCTGCTCGCGTGGCAGCGCGACGCGGCGGCCGCGGGCCGCGTGCTGCGGCTCGCGCATCCGCCGGCGGCCGTGGCCAGCCTGGCGGCGCTCTACGGCGTGGACGCGCTGCTGCCGGAGGCCGCATGACCGGCGCGCGCCCGTGACGACCGCGGCGCTCGAGGTCCGCGGCGTCAGCAAGCGCTACGGCAGCGTGCGTGCGCTCGACGGCATCGACCTCGAGGTCGCGCCGGGCGAGTTCTTCGCGCTGCTCGGCCCCAACGGCGCAGGCAAGACCACGCTGATCAGCGTCCTCGCCGGCCTCGCGCGGGCCGACAGCGGCGACGCCCGGGTGATGGGACACGATGTCGTGCGCGACTACCGCGCGGCGCGGCGTGCGCTCGGCGTGGTTCCGCAGGAACTCGTCTTCGACCCGTTCTTCACGGTGCGCGAGACGCTGCGCATCCAGTCCGGGTACTTCGGCCTGTCGCACAACGACGCGTGGATCGACGAGGTGATCGAGCGTCTCGACCTCACGCCGAAGGCGCACGCGAACATGCGGGCGCTGTCGGGCGGCATGAAGCGCCGGGTGCTCGTCGCCCAGGCACTCGTGCACCGCCCGCCGGTGATCATCCTCGACGAGCCGACGGCCGGCGTCGACGTCGAACTGCGCCAGGGGCTGTGGAAGTTCGTCACCGAGCTCAACGCCGCCGGACACACGATCGTGCTGACGACGCACTACCTCGAGGAAGCCGAGGCGCTGTGCTCGCGCGTCGCGATGCTGAAGGCCGGGCGCGTCGTCGCGCTCGACACGACGCGCAACCTGCTGGCCGGCGTGGCCGGGGTGCGGCTGCGCCTGCGCGTGGAGGGCGGAGCGCTGCCGGACGCCCTCGTGCCGCGGGCCCAGGCGTCCGCCGACGGTGCGCTCGTGCTGGCGCTCGACCGCCCGGCCGACGTGCCCGACGTGCTGGTCGCGCTGCGCGACGCCGGCCGCCGGGTCACCGAGATGGAGGTGCTGGCTCCGGATCTCGAAGACGCGTTCGTGCGCATCGTGGGGCGCGCATGACCGGCTTCCGCACCCTGCTCTACAAGGAGCTGCTGCGCTTCTGGAAGGTGGGGTTCCAGACGCTCGCCGCGCCGATCCTGACCGCGCTGCTCTACCTGCTGGTCTTCACCCACGTGCTCGAAGGACGCGTCGAGGTGTTTCCGGGCGTGGGCTACACGGCGTTCCTGATCCCCGGCCTGGCGATGATGTCGCTGCTGCAGAACGCGTTCTCGAACTCGTCGTCGAGCCTGATCCAGTCGAAGATCACCGGCAACATCATCTTCATGCTGTTGCCGCCGCTGTCGCACGCCGAGTTCTACTGGGCATTCATCGCCGCGGCCGTGGTGCGCGGCGTCGCGGTCGGGACCGGCGTGTTCGTCGCGGCGCTGGTGCTCGTCGACGTGCCGCTGGTGCATCCGCTGTGGGCACTCGCGTTCGCGGTGGCCGGGGGCGGCATCCTCGGTGCGCTGGGGCTGGTCGCCGGCATCTGGGCCGACAAGTTCGACCAGCTCGCCGCCTTCCAGAACTTCGTGATCGTGCCGCTCACGTTCCTGTCGGGCGTGTTCTATTCGATCCACTCGCTGCCGCCGTTCTGGCAGCGCGTGTCGCACCTCAACCCGTTCTTCTACATGATCGACGGCTTCCGCTACGGCTTCTTCGGCGTCTCCGACATCGCGCCGACGACGAGCTTCGTGATCGTCGCCGGCTGCTTCGTCGTGCTCTCCGCCATCGCGCTGTCGATGATCCGGCGCGGCTGGAAGCTGCGCGGCTGAGCTGTCGCCCGTTCTTCCCCTTCACGTCTTCCGGACCGACTCCCATGCTTGCTCCCGACACTCTCCGCGGCTGGATCGCCGCCGGTCTCGACTGCCGTCACCTCGAGGTGAGCGGCGACGGCGCGCACTTCGAGGCCGTCATCGTCAGCCCCGCCTTCGCGGGTCGCAGCCGCGTGCAGCGCCATCAGGTGGTCTACCAGGCGCTCGGCGACCGCATGCGCGAGGAGATCCACGCGCTGTCGATGCAGACACTCACCCCGGAGGAGTGGGCCGCGCGCGGCGGCGCCTGACCGGTGGACAAGCTGCGCATCGAAGGCGGCCGGCCGCTGGTCGGCCGCGTCGACATCTCCGGCGCCAAGAACGCCGCACTGCCGATCCTCTGCGCCGCGCTGCTGTGCGACGGTGTGCTCCGCATCGAGCACCTGCCGCACCTGCGCGACGTCACCACGACGCTCGATCTGCTCGGCCGCATGGGCGTCGGCGTCACGCTCGAAGCCGGCGGTGCCGTGGCGCTGGACGGCTCGCGCGTGCACACGCCGGTCGCGCCGTACGAACTCGTGCGCACGATGCGCGCGTCGATCCTCGTGCTCGGGCCGCTGGTCGCGCGCTTCGGCGAGGCCCGCGTGTCGCTGCCGGGCGGCTGCGCGATCGGCATGCGCCCGGTCGACCAGCACATCAAGGGCCTCGAAGCGCTCGGTGCGACCGTCGCGATCGAGCAGGGCGACATCCACGCCACCGCGCCGCGGCTGAAGGGTGCCCGGCTCGTGACCGACATGGTCACGGTCACCGGGACCGAGAACCTGATGATGGCGGCGGTGCTGGCCGACGGCATCACGGTGATCGAGAACGCCGCGCGCGAACCCGAGGTCGTCGATCTCGCGCAGTGCCTGGTCGCGATGGGGGCGCGCGTCACCGGCGCCGGCACCGACGTGATCACCGTCGAGGGCGTGGCGGCGTTGCACGGCGCGACGCACGCGGTGATGCCCGACCGCATCGAGACCGGCACCTTCCTCGCGGCCGTGGCGGCGACCGGCGGCGACGTTTCGCTCGACCACGCGCGCGCCGACACGCTCGATGCCGTCGTCGCGAAGCTGCGCGACGCGGGTGCGCAGATCGACGCGACGCCCGACTCGATCCGCGTCCGGATGGACCGCCGCCCGACATCGGTCAACCTGCGCACGGCGCCGTATCCGGCGTTCCCGACCGACATGCAGGCGCAGTTCATGGCGCTCGACGCGGTGGCGGACGGCACCGGCGTCATCACCGAGACGATCTTCGAGAACCGGTTCATGCACGTGCAGGAGCTGCGCCGGCTCGGCGCGCACATCGACGTCGAGGGCAACACCGCGATCGTGCGCGGTGTCGCGCGGCTCGAAGGCGCGGCGGTGATGGCGACCGACTTGCGTGCGTCCGCGTCGCTGGTGATCGCCGCCCTGGTCGCGCAAGGCCCGACGCTGATCGACCGCATCTACCACCTCGACCGCGGCTACGAGCGCATCGAGGAGAAGCTCGCGCGGCTCGGCGCCTCGGTCCAGCGCGTCGCCCGCTAGACTCGTCGTCCAAGCCATCCGGCCTTCGGGCCTGCCGCCGCCGTGTCCGGCCTCACTCTCGCCCTCTCGAAGGGGCGCATCTTCGAAGAGACCCTGCCGCTGCTCGCGGCCGCCGGGATCGTGCCGGCCGAGGACCCCGAGACCTCGCGCAAGCTCGTGCTCGCGACCAGTCGCCCCGACGTGCGCATCGTCATCGTGCGTGCGTCCGACGTGCCGACCTATGTCGAGCGCGGTGCGGCCGATCTGGGTGTCGCGGGGCGCGACGTGCTGCTCGAGCACGGCGGCGCCAATCTCTACCAGCCGGTCGACCTGGGCATCGCGCGCTGCCGGCTGATGGTCGCGGTACCGGCCCGCTTCGACTATCGCCTCGCGGTGCAGCAGGGCGCACGCCTGCGCGTGGCCACCAAGTACGTGCGGTGCGCACGCGAGCACTTCGCCGCCAAGGGCGTGCACGTGGATCTGATCAAGCTCTACGGGTCGATGGAACTTGCGCCGCTCGTCGGGCTCGCTGACGCGATCGTCGATCTGGTGTCGAGCGGCAACACGCTGAAGGCCAACCACCTCGAGGCAGTCGAGGAGATCATGCCGATCTCGGCGCGGCTGGTCGTGAACCAGGCGGCGCTGAAGCTCCAGCGCGCGCGTCTGGTGCCGGTCATCGACGCGATCGCCGCGGCGGTGCCCGCGGCGCGAGCGAAGGCCGCATGAACATTCACCGCTTCGACACGCGCGATGCCGGCTTCGGCGACGCGTTCCGGGCGCTCACCGCGTTCGAGAACTCGATCGACGCCACCGTCGAGGCCGCCGTGCGCACCATCCTCCAGGAGGTGCGCCTGCGCGGTGACGCGGCCGTGCTCGAGCTGACGGCACGCTTCGATCGCGTGCACGCCGCATCGGTCGATGCGCTGCGGATCGCGCGCGCCGACTGCGAGGCGGCGTTCGTCGCGCTGCCGGCCGCGCAGCGCGATGCGCTCGAGGCCGCGGCGGCGCGCATCCGCGCCTTCCACGCACGCCAGGTGCAGTCGGGCTGGACGTTCACCGAGGCCGACGGCACGGTGCTGGGCCAGCAGGTCACGCCGCTCGACCGGGTCGGCATCTACGTGCCCGGCGGCAAGGCGGCCTATCCGTCCACCGTGCTGATGAACGCGATCCCGGCGAAGGTCGCCGGCGTCGGCGAGATCGTGATGGTGGTGCCTGCGCCCGACGGCGTGCGCAACGCGCTGGTGCTGGCGGCGGCGGCAGTGGCGGGCGTCGATCACGTGTTCGCGATCGGCGGAGCGCAGGCGGTCGGGGCGCTCGCGTACGGCACCGCGACGATTCCGGCGGTCGACAAGATCACCGGTCCCGGCAACGCGTACGTCGCGGCCGCGAAGCGGCAGGTGTTCGGCGTGGTGGGCATCGACATGGTCGCGGGCCCGTCGGAGATCCTCGTGATCGCCGACGGCAGCACGCCGGCCGACTGGATCGCGATGGACCTGTTCTCGCAGGCCGAACACGACGAGCGCGCGCAGTCGATCCTGCTGTGCCCGGACGCGGCGTACCTCGACGCGGTGGCGGCGGCGATGGCGCGGCTGCTGCCGTCGATGCCGCGGCGCGCGGTGATCGAGCGCTCGCTCGCGGATCGCGGCGCGCTCGTCCGCACCCGCGACCTGGCCGAGGCCTGCGCGCTCGCGAACGCGGTGGCCCCCGAGCATCTCGAGCTGTCGGTGGCCGACCCCGATCCGTGGCTCGCGAAGCTGCGGCATGCGGGGGCGATCTTCGTCGGACGCTGGAGCTCCGAGGCGCTCGGCGACTACTGCGCCGGACCGAACCACGTGCTGCCGACCGCGCGCACCGCGCGCTTCGCGTCGCCGCTCGGCGTGCACGACTTCCAGAAGCGCGCGAGCCTGATCCGGGTGTCGTCGGCCGGCGCGGCCACGCTGGGACCGATCGCCGGCGCGCTGGCCGACGGCGAAGGGCTGCCTGCCCATGCGGCCGCCGCCCGCATGCGGGTGCCCGCGTGAACGCGCCGGCCGACCGTCCGCCGACCGACCGCTCTCCGGCGCGCGTGCTGCGCCCGGATCTCGCGGCGATGCACGCGTACGTCGTGGCCGACGCCACCGGGCTGATCAAGCTCGACGCGATGGAGAACCCGTGGCCGCTGCCCGACGCCGTGCGTGACGCGGTGGCGCAGGCCGTGGCGCGTACGCCGCTCAACCGCTATCCCGACCCCGTCGCGCGGCGGCTGCACGCGCCGCTGCGCGAGGCGCTCGCGCTGCCGCCCGATGCGGCGCTGCTTCTCGGCAACGGCTCGGACGAACTGATCCAGACCCTCACGCTCGCCGTGGCGCGACCCGGCGCGACGGTGATGTCGATCGAGCCGACCTTCGTGATGTACCGGGTCTGCGCGCAGGCGGCGGGTGTGCGCCACGTGGGCGTGCCCCTGCGCGCCGACTTCTCGCTCGACGAGGCGGCGGTCGCCGAGGCGATCGCGCGCGAGCGGCCGGCGCTGCTTTGGATCACCTACCCGAACAACCCGACCGGCAACGCGTTCGACCGCGCCGCGATCGAGCGCCTGATCGATCTGGCGCCGGGACTGGTCGTGATCGACGAGGCCTACCACGCGTTCGCCGACGACAGCTTCGCGCGCGACCTCGGCGGGGACCCGCACGTGCTGGTGATGCGAACGCTGTCGAAGCTCGGTCTGGCGGGGGTGCGCCTCGGGCTGCTGGCCGGGCCGGCCGCGTGGATCGGCGAGATCGACAAGCTGCGCCTGCCCTACAACATCGACGTTCTGACGCAGGCGGCCGTGGAGGTGGTGCTGGCGCATCGCGACGTGCTCGACGCGCAGACCGCGCGGATCCGCGCCGAGCGTGCAGTGCTGGCCACCGCACTCGCGGCGTTGCCGGGCGTGACCGTGTTCCCGAGCGCGGCCAACTTCCTCTGCCTGCGCGTGCCCGGCGCCGCACGCGTGTTCGAAGGGGTGAAGGCCCGCGGCGTGCTGATCAAGCGCCTGGACGGGGCCCATCCGCGACTCGCCGACTGCCTGCGCGTCACCATCGGTACCCCGGACGAGAACGCGCGGTTCGTCGCCGCGTTCCGCGCCGCCCTCGAGGACGCCTGAGCCATGCCCGACGAGATCGTTCCCGCCCCCGACGCTGCGCCGCGCCGTGCGGTCGTCGAGCGCAACACGCTCGAGACCCGCATCCGGGTCGCCCTCGACCTGGACGGCAGCGGCCGTTCGCAGCTGGCGACCGGCATCGGCTTCTTCGACCACATGCTCGACCAGATCGCGCGCCACGGCCTGTTCGACCTGCAGGTGGCCGTCGAAGGCGACCTCCACATCGACGGTCATCACACGGTCGAGGATGTCGGCATCACGCTCGGGCAGGCGTTCGCGCTCGCGGTCGGCGACAAGCGCGGGTTGCGCCGCTACGGCCACGCGTACGTGCCGCTCGACGAGGCGCTGACCCGCGTGGTCGTCGACCTGTCGGGGCGACCGGGGCTCGAACTCGACATCGCCTTCACGCGCGCCATGATCGGCACGCTCGACACGGAGCTGGTGCACGAGTTCTTCCAGGGCTTCGTGAACCACGCGAAGGCGACGCTGCACATCGACAACCTCAAGGGCCGCAACGCGCACCACCAGGCCGAGACCGCCTTCAAGGCGTTCGGCCGGGCGCTGCGGATGGCGACCGAGATCGACCCGCGGGCGGCGGCGGTCGTGCCGTCGACGAAGGGCAGCCTCTAGGCCGGCCGGGAGCGCGCGATGCGGATCGCGGTGGTCGACTACGGGATGGGCAATCTGCGGTCGGTGTCGAAGGCGCTCGAGCACGTCGCGCCCGCGGCGCGGATCGACGTGACCGACGACCCGGCGGCGGTCGAGGCCGCCGACCGGGTCGTGTTTCCGGGGCAGGGCGCGATGCCCGACTGCATGCGCGAACTCGACGCGCGCGGGCTGCGCGCGGCGGTCGTGCGCGCCGCGGCGACGCGGCCGTTCCTCGGGATCTGCATCGGCATGCAGATGCTGTTCGACCACAGCGAGGAAGGCGACACCCCCGGGCTGGGCGTGCTGCCGGGCGTCGTGCGACGTTTCGTGCCCGCGGCGATGCACACGGCCGACGGCCGTCGGCTGAAGGTTCCGCACATGGGCTGGAACGGCGTCGCGCAGCGTGCCCACCCGCTGTGGGCAGGCATCGCGCCCGGGTCGCGCTTCTACTTCGTCCACAGCTACTGCGCGCAGCCGGCCGATCCGGCACGCGTCGTCGGCACGGCCGATTATCCCGCGTCGTTTACCTGCGCGGTGGCGGTGGCTAGACTGTTCGCGGTGCAGTTCCACCCCGAGAAGAGCCATCACGCCGGTCTTCGACTCCTGAGCAATTTTGTCGCGTGGGATCCCGATGCCGGGTCGCGGTCGGGTTCGCCCGCGGTCATCGAAGCCTCCTGACAGCGCCTCCGTCCCGACCTTCTCCCCCGAGCCTCCCCGCACCGGACTGCCCTGCGCGGCCCGCTTCGCGACACCGGTCATGCTGATCATTCCCGCGATCGACCTGAAGGACGGCCACTGCGTCCGCCTGAAGCAAGGCGACATGCAGGCCGCCACCGTCTTCTCCGAGGACCCGGCCGCGATGGCGCGTCACTGGGCTGCGCAGGGCGCACGCCGCCTGCACCTCGTCGACCTCAACGGTGCGTTCGCCGGCAAGCCGCGAAACGAGGACGCGATCAAGGCCGTGATCGCGGCGGTCGGCGACGACGTCCCGGTGCAGCTGGGCGGGGGCATCCGCGATCTCGACACGATCGAGCGCTGGCTCGACGACGGCGTGAGCTACGTGATCATCGGCACCGCGGCGGTGAAGACCCCGGGCTTCCTCCACGACGCCTGCTACGCGTTTCCCGGACACATCATGGTCGCGCTCGACGCGAAGGACGGGAAGGTCGCGGTCGACGGCTGGTCCAAGCTCACCGGGCACGACGTGCTCGATCTCGCGCTCAAGTTCCAGGACTACGGCGTCGAGGCGATCATCCACACCGACATCGGCCGTGACGGCATGATGAACGGCGTGAACATCGAGGCCACCGTGGCGCTGGCGAAGGCGCTCACGGTTCCCGTCATCGCCAGCGGCGGAGTCACCGACCTCGAGGACGTGCGGCGCCTGTGCGCCGCGGAACCCGAGGGCGTGACCGGCGCCATCGCCGGTCGATCGCTCTACGAGGGCCGGCTCGACTTCGCCGCGGCCCAGAAGCTCGCCGACGAACTCGGCGGCTGATCCTGCGGCGCCCGTGCGCCGATCCCGC
>JALORJ010000081.1 GCA_025459035.1 Burkholderiales bacterium | reverse complement strand
CTCTGCGCCACCTGACGCACGATCGCAAGGCCGAGGCCGCTGCCGCCGACGCCGGTGCCCAGCACACGATGGAAGCGCTCGAACACCGCCTAGCGCTCGCTCGCCGGCACGCCGGGCCCGTCGTCGACGACCGCGAGCGTCGGTCCCGTGCCGGTCGCGTCCGCGGCCACGCGCACCGTGACATGGCTGCCGCGCGGGCAGTACTTGATCGCGTTGTCGAGCAGGTTGCCCAGCGCCTCGCGCAGCAGCAGCCGGTCGCCGTGGATCGGGACCGCTGCGTCGGGCCCGTCGAAGCCGAGGTCGAGGTCCGCCGCGAGCGCGCGCGGCACCCAGTCGGCAGTGACCTCGCGGGCGAGCGCCGCGAGGTCGAGTGTCTCGCGCGGCGCCGGCGTGGCCGTCGCGTCCTCCGCGCGAGCGGTCGCGAGCAGCTGGGCGACGAGCCGTGACGCGTCCTGCGTGACCGGCAGCAGGCGCTCCAGCGCCGCGCGTGCCGCCACCGGATCGGGGTCGCGCAGCGCGAGCTCGGCCTGGGTTCGCAGTCCGGTGAGCGGCGTGCGCAGCTGGTGAGCGGCATCGGCCGTGAAGCGTCGCTGCGCGTCGAGCATCGCGCCCTGGCGCTCGAGCAGGTCGTCGAGCGCCTCGACCAGCGGGCGCACTTCGCGCGGCGCGTCGGCAGGGTCGATGCGCTCGTCGCTGTCGGGGCGCCGCGCGCGCAACCGCATCGCCAGTGCGTCGAGCGGCGCGAGCCCGCGGTTGACGCCGGCGAACACGGCCACGACCGACAGCAGCAGGATGCCCAGCGCCGGCAGGACCGCGTCGGCCAGCAGCTCGTCGCGCAGCGATGCGCGTTTGCGCGTGGTCTCGGCCACCGCGACGACGATCGGCGGATCGGACGCGCGGTAGCTCGCGACGCGCACCGGCTCGCCGCGGTACTCGCGGTCGACGCACACCGGTGCCGCGCCGGGCACGAGCGCCCGCGGCATCGTCGGCAGGTCGCGATGCCCGGCGAGAAAGCGGCCGTCGACGGTCTCGATGCGCCAGTAGATGCGGTCGCGCTGGTCCGACGCGAGCATGTGCTCGGCCGCCAGCGGCACGTCGACCACGACGCGCCCGTCGCGTCGCACTGCCAGCTGCGACAGCGCCACCGCGCTGTCGCCGATCCAGCGGTCGTAGGTCTCGGTCGCGAAGCCGCGGGCGTGCTGCCACGCGGCCCAGCCGGCGACGGCGGCCAGCACGGTCACCGGCACGGCGAGCGACAGCAGCAGTCGCGTGCGCAGCGAGCGCGGCTCACGCATCGGCGTCGTCCGCCGGTGGGTGGGCGATGGCGGCATCGGCTGCGGCGGTCGTGCCGGCCTCGATCAGATAGCCCAGACCGCGCAGCGTGCGGATCGCGACGCCGGCGGCCTCGACCTTGCGACGCAGCCGGTGCACGTAGACCTCGATCGCGTTGGTGCCGACGGCTTCGTCCCAGCCGGTCAGGGCCTCGAGCAGTGCGTCCTTCGACACGACGCGTCCGCGGCGGCGCAGCAGCAGCTCGAGCACCCCGAACTCGCGCGCCGACAGCGCGAGCCGCTCGCCGTCGATCCAGGCGCTGCGGCCTTCGAGGTCGACATGCAGCCGGCCCAGGACGATGCGGCGGCTCTGCGCGTCGCGACCGCGACGCAGCAGCGCGCGCACGCGCGCCTCGAACTCGGGCAGATCGAACGGCTTGACCAGATAGTCGTCGGCGCCGGTGTCCAGGCCGATCACGCGGTCGCGCAGCGCGTCGCGCGCGGTGAGGATCAGCACCGGCAGCGTCGCGCCGCGCGCACGCAGCCGCGCCAGCACGTCGAGGCCGTCGCGCTGCGGCAGGCCGAGATCGAGCACCAGCAGGTCGTACGGCGTGGTCGCGAGCGCGGTGTCGGCCGTGCCGCCGTCGGGCGCGTGATCCACGGCGTGGCCGGCGGCGCGCAGCGCGCGCACCAGCGCATCGGCGATCACGGTGTCGTCCTCGGCTACCAGCAATCGCATCGATGCTCCGTCGCGACATCGCGGCGCACGGTGCGTCGCGTAAGTGACCCGTAAGGCTGGCCGCCGAGACTGGATCGCGTCAAGACGACACGGGGTGGTCGATGCGGATCGCGGGATGGCGCTGGGGGGTCGCGCCGGTCATGGTGTTCGCGCTGGCGGCGCTCGCGGCGGCCGCCGACGCCGCGAAGCAGCCGTCCGATCCGGGCATGGCGTCGCGCGTGCTGACCTTCGCGCAGAGCCTCGAGCTCATGGAAGTGCGCAACCGCGAGGTCGTGTCGGCGCGCCGCGCGGTACGCGCCGCGGACGCCGACCGGCTGGCCGCGAACGTGCGACCGAACCCGAACCTCGCGTTCACGACGGCCGCGATCCATCCAGGAGGCGTCGGCGCAGGAGGGCAGGGCCGAACCGTCGACGCGATCGTGCAGCTGTCGCAGCTGGTCGAGCGCGGCGACAAGCGCGCCCTGCGTGACGACACGGCGCGGCTGCTGGCGGAGAGCGCGCAGCTCGATGTCGACGCGATGCGCCGCGCGCAGACGACCCTGCTCGCGCAGGTCTACTACGCGCTGGTCGCCGCGCAGTCGCGCGTGAACGTCGCCGACGACACCGCGACGTCGTGGCGCCGCCTGTCCGCGGCGGCCGACCTGCGCCTGAAGGCGGGCGATCTCGCCCCGGCGGACCGCTCGCGCCTGCGCGTCGAGGCCGAGCGCGTCGAGGCGGACCGACGCGCCGCCGTCGCCGAGCGCGATCGGGCACGCGGCGATCTGGCCTGGGTGCTCGGCCTCGACGATGCCGGCGAGACGCTCGTCGCGGTGGAGTCGCCGCTGCCCGCCGGTGACGCGATCGAGCGCCCGGCCGACCTCGCGGCACGTATCGACGCGCGCCCGGACGTGCGGGCGGCGCAGCGTCGGGTCGACGCCGCGATGCGCGCGCTCGATCTGGCGCGGTCGCTGCGCACGCGCGACGTGACCGTCGCCGTGCAGTACGAGCACTACGCCGGGCAGGACCAGAACAACACGATCGGCCTGGGCGCGTCGGTGCCGCTGTTCGTGTCGAACACGTACGACGGCGAGATCCGGCGCGCCGAAGTCGACGTCGAGACGGCGCTCGACGCGGTCGCGCGCGCCCGCGCGGCGGCCACGATCGACGTGCGTCGCGCCCGCACGGATCTCGATGCCGCGCGTGATCGGGTCACGCGCTTCGACGGCGTCGTCGTGGACGAGGCGCGCCGCGCGGCCGACGCCGCGGAACTCGCGTATCGCAACGGTGCGAGCGGCATCGTCGAGCTGCTCGACGCGCGCCGGACGCTGGCCGCGGTGCGCGGCGATGCGGCGACGGCGCGTGCCGAGCTGGCGCGCGCGCTTGTCACGTGGACGGCCGCCGTGGCCGGTCCCGAGGAGAGACCGAGATGACCCTGCGTCCCCCGCTCGCGATCGTGGCCGTCGTCGCGATCATCCTCATCGCGCGCAGCGGCCGGCTGCCGTGGATCGCGCACGCCGAGGAGGCGCGTCCGCCGGCCGCCGCGCCGACGACGACGCATGGCGATCGTCTGCGCTTCGAGCCCGGCGCCGCGCAGCTCGCGTTCGTCACGGTGCAGCCGGTGAACGCGGCCCCTGCACCGCTCGTCGAAGCGCTGCCCGCGCGCATCGTGGCCGATCCGGATCGCACCGCGCGCATCGTCGCGCCGGTGGCCGGTCGTATCGTGCGCATCGACGTCGCGCCGGGCACGCAGGTGCGTCGCGGCCAGCCGCTCGCGACGCTCGATGCGCCCGAGTACGCGCAGGCGGTCGCCGATGTCGAGCGCACTGGCGTCGACCTCGCACAGAAGACCCGCACGCTCGAGCGCGTGACCGTGCTGCACGACGGCGGCGTGCTGCCCGACAAGGATCTCGAAGCCGCCCGCACGGACGTCGCGCAGGCGCGCGTCGAGGTCGGTCGGGCGCGTGCGCAGCGGGCTGCGCTGGGGGCCGGCGAAGGCGGCGGGCCGCTGGTGCTGCGCGCGCCGCTCGACGGCGTGATCGTCGAGCGCAACGCGAACCCCGGCACCCGCGCGTCGCCCGACGATCCGAAGCCGCTGTTCGTCGTCAGCGATCCGACGCGGCTGCAGCTGGTGGTCGACGTGCCCGAGCGCGAGGTCGCCGATTTCGTGCCGGGCGGCGAGGTCGCGATCGCGCTCGACGCGTTTCCCGATCGCACGGTGACCGGGCACGTCGAGACGGTCGGCGACATCGTCGACCCCGACACGCGGCGTGTGCCGGTGCGGGTGCGGGTCGACGTGCCCGACCGCACGATGAAGCTCGGCATGTTCGCGCGTGTCGCGCCGCTGGCGGCGGGCGGCACGCCGCGGGTGAAGGTGCCCGTCGGTGCGCTGGTCACCGTCGGCAGTCACGCCTGGGTGTTCGTCGAGCGCGCACCGGGCGAGTTCGAGCGGCGTGCGGTCACGGTGGCGGTGCAGGGCCACGAGTCCGCGTGGCTTGCCGACGGCATCCCGGATGGCGCACGCGTGGTCGTGTCGGGCGCGCTGCTGCTCGAAGCCGAGCTGCAGGGGCACTGAGGCATGCGCGTGCTCCTCCGAGGCCCCCGATGCTGAAGTCGATCGTCGCGTTCGCGCTCGTCCAGCGCGTGTTCGTGGTGCTGGCGACAGCCGCGCTCGCGGCGGGCGGCCTGTTCGCGTGGCGCAGTCTCGCGATCGAGGCGTTCCCGGACGTGCAGGACGTGCAGGTCCAGGTCGTCACGCAGGTGCCCGGGGCAGCGCCGGAGGAAGTCGAGCGCAGCGTCACGATCCCGATCGAGCGCGAGATGAACGGCGTGCCGCGCCAGACCCAGGTGCGCAGCGTGTCGATCTTCGGGCTGTCGGTGGTCACGGTGACGTTCGCCGATCGCACCAACGACTGGTTCGCGCGCCAGCAGGTGCTCGAGAAGCTCGCCAACGCGGCGCTGCCGCCGTCGGTGCAGCCGACGCTGGGCCCGCTGACCAACGCCGTCGGCGAGGTGTGGCGCTACGTGCTGACCGCACCGGCGGGCATGCCACCGCGCGAGGTGCGCGCGGTGCAGGACTGGCAGGTGCGCCCGGCGCTGCGGCGAGTCGCGGGGGTGGCCGACGTCGTGAGCTTCGGCGGCACGGTGACCGAGATGCAGGTGCGCGCCGATCCGCAGAAGCTGCGCGCCTACGGCGTCACCGTCGATCAGCTGCGCGCGGCGCTGGTTGCCGGCAGCAGCAACACCGGCGGGGGCGTGATCCGCCGCGGCGACGAGGCGCTCGTGGTGCGTGCGCTCGGGCTCGCGCGCACGCCGGACGACTTCGCGCGGCTGCCGCTGGCGGCATCCGACGGCAGTCCGATCACGGTCGGCGACGTCGCGCAGGTGGTGGTGGGTGACCGCTCGCGCTCGGGCATCGTCGCCGCCGGCACGCAGGACTCGGTCGTCGAGGGCATCGTGCAGATGACCAAGGGCTCCAATGCCGCGGCCGTCGTCGCCGACGTGCGTGCCGCGGTGGAGTCGCTCGGCCTGCCGGCCGGCGTGGTGCTGACCCCGATCTACGACCGCACGACGCTGGTCGACCACACGGTGCACACGGTGGTCGAGAACCTCGGCACCGGGGCGCTGCTGGTGGTGGCGATCCTGATCGTCTTCCTGCGCGACTGGCGGGCCGCCGCGATCGTCGCGTCGATCATCCCGCTCGCGCTGCTCACGGCGTTCCTGTGCATGCACGTGGCCGGCGTGTCGGCCAACCTGATCTCGCTGGGCTCGGTCGACTTCGGGATCATCGTCGACAGCGCGGTGGTGCTGGTCGAGGCACTGATGGTGCGCATGGCGGTCGCGCGCGTGGACGCCGGTGGCGGGCCGGTACCGCTCGCGACGCGCATGGGCGTGCTGCGCGGCACGGTGCAGTCGCTCGGCGGCCCGATCCTGTTCTCGAAGGCCATCATCATCCTGGCCTTCCTGCCGATCTTCACGTTCCAGCGCGTCGAGGGAAAGATCTTCTCGCCGATGGCGTGGACGCTGTCGTTCGCGCTCGCCGGCGCCATCGTGCTGACGCTCACGTGGGTGCCGGCGCTGCTGTCGTGGGCGCTGCGCCGGCGCGAGATGGCGGAGCGTCACAGCGCGTGGATGGAGCGGCTGCGCGATGCCTACCGGCGACTGCTCGCCCGCGTGTTCGATCGGCCGCGCGCAGTCGCCGGCGTCGCGGTCGGGTTGCTGGTCGCGAGTCTCGTTGCGGCTCCGGGCCTGGGCACCGAGTTCCTGCCCAAGCTCGACGAGGGCAACCTGTGGCTCACGATCACGCTGCCGCCGGCCATCGCGCTCGACCGCGCGAAGGAGGTCGAGCGCGCCGTGCGTGGCATGCTCGCGTCGACCCCCGAGGTCACGCGGGTGGTGAGCCACGTCGGTCGCCCCGACGACGGCACCGACCCGAAGGGCGCGAACAACGTCGAGATCCTTGCCGACCTCGCGCCGCGCGCGAGCTGGCGCTTTGCGGACAAGGAGGCGCTCGTCGCCGACCTCACGCGCCGGCTGCACGCGATGCCCGGTGTGCCGACCAACTTCTCGCAGGTGATCGAGGACAACGTCGAGGAGGCGCTGTCGGGGGTCAAGGGCGAGGTCGCCATCAAGATCTTCGGGCCCGATCTCGACCTGCTCGAAGATCTGGCCGCACGCACGGCCGACGTCGTCGCCGGCGTGCGCGGGGCCGCCGACGTCGCGGCGATCAAGGTCGGTGGCGCGGCGGAGGTGTCGGCCGTGCTCGATCGCGACCGCATGGCGCGTCTGGGGCTCCGGCCCGACGACGTCAATGCCACGGTCGTCGCGATGCTGGGGGGCGCCACGGTGGGGACCTGGTACGACGGCGAGCGCCGCTTCGACGTGACGCTGCGTCTCGACGCGCCGTACCGCAGCGCGGTCGACGACGTGGCCGAGGTGCCGGTGTCGGCGCCCGGGATGGCCGCCCCGGTGCGCCTGGGCGACGTCGCCCGCATCGTCGTGCGCGAGGGCCCGGCGCGCATCGGCCGCGAGGCGGGCGGGCGCATGGTCGCCGTCAAGGCCAACCTGCGCGGTCGCGACCAGGGCAGCTTCGTCGCCGAAGCCCGCGCGCGCGTCTCCGACAAGGTCCACCTGCCGCCGGGCTACCGCATGAGCTGGGGCGGCCAGTTCGAGAACCAGCAGCGCGCGACCGCCCGTCTCGAGGTGATCGTGCCGCTGTCGCTGGCCGGCATCTTCGTGCTGCTGTTCTGGGCGTTCCGCTCGGTGCCGAAGGCGCTGCTGGTGCTGGGCATGGTGCCGTTCACGCTGATCGGCGGCCTCGCCGGTCTGGCGCTGGCCGGGCTGCACCTGTCGATCTCGGCGGCGGTCGGCTTCATCGCGGTGGCCGGGATCTCGGTGCAGAACGGCGTGATCATGGTCGAGCGCTTCCACGAGGCCCTCGACAACGGCGCGGCGCTGCGCGACGCGGTGCTCGACGGCGCGGTCGAGCGGCTGCGCCCGATCCTGATGACGGCGCTGATGGCCGGACTCGGACTGCTGCCGGCGGCGCTGTCGCACGGCATCGGCTCCGAGACGCAGCGCCCGTTCGCGGTCGTCATCGTGGGCGGCATCGTGTCCGCGACGACCTTCACCCTGCTGCTGCTGCCACTCGGGTTCGAGCGCGTGTCGCGGGGGCGCGCGCCGCGCCGGACCGAAGCCGCCGCGGGGCGCGTGCCGTCTTCATCCCGAGCGTGAAGTCCCTGCCCTTGATGCCTGATTCTTGGTATTTTCCTCGCAGTCGTGACGGGGGACGCGAGCGCTGCGGAGACCGTCTTTTCCCGGGTGAGGAGGGTCGATGCGGCGAGCATGGCGGCAGGGGTTGGTCGGGTTGGCGGTGTGCCTGTTCGCGGGCACGGGCGCGACCGCGGCCGATCTGTCCGGTGCGCCGGCCGGGCTCGCGTCGAACGCGGTGCTCGTGGTCGACCAGGAGAACGGCACCCCGCTCTACGCCAAGAACACCCAGGCCGTGATGCCGATCGCGTCGATCACCAAGCTGATGACGGCGGTGGTCGTGCTCGACGCCCAGCAGCCGCTCGACGAGATCGTCGAGGTCACCGAAGACGACATCGACTTCGTCAAGGGCACCGGATCGCGGCTTCGCATCGGCACCCAGCTCACCCGGCGCGAGATGCTGAAGCTCGCGCTGATGGCCTCCGAGAATCGCGCCGCGTCGGCGCTCGGGCATCACTGGCCCGGCGGCGTCGGGGCCTTCGTCGACGCGATGAACCGGCGCGCGCGCGAACTGGGCATGCGCGATTCGCGCTTCGTCGACCCGACCGGCCTGAACCCGCTGAACGTGTCGACCGCCGAGGACCTCGTGCGGCTCGTGCAGGCCGGCTATCGCCACGAGCTGATCCGCGACTTCACCACCACCAGCTCGCACGCGGTCGAGGTCGAGTCGGCCCGCTCGCGCCCGCGCATGCTGTCGTTCAACAACTCCAACGGCCTGGTGCGCGCCGGCAAGTGGGACATCGGCCTGTCCAAGACGGGGTACATCGCCGAGGCCGGGCGGTGTCTGGTCATGCAGGCGCGCATCGCGGCGCGTCCGGTGATCATCGTGCTGCTCGATTCGTGGGGGAAGTTCTCGCGCATCGGCGACGCCAACCGCATCAAGCAGTGGATCGAACGCGAGAGCGGCGTGGCCGTCGAGCCCGAGCCTGCGCCGCGCCATCGGTTCCACGGCCACAAGTCGCGCGTGGGCGGGCGCGAGCGCGGTGCCGGATTGCGCGCCCAGGTCGCGCCGGGCAAGGCGCGCGGTCGCCACGACCGC
>JALORJ010000080.1 GCA_025459035.1 Burkholderiales bacterium | reverse complement strand
GTTCGAGGAGTTCGGCTTCACCTACTTCGGGCCGATCGACGGCCACGACCTCGACGCGCTGGTGCCGACGCTGCAGAACCTGCGCGAGATGCACGGCCCCGTGTTCCTGCACGTGATCACGCGCAAGGGGCAGGGCTACAAGCTCGCCGAGGCCGACCCGATCCTGTACCACGGTCCGGGCAAGTTCGATCCGAGCCAGGGCATCCAGAAATCCGCGTCGCCGTCCAAGCCGACCTACACGCAGGTGTTCGGCGACTGGCTGTGCGACATGGCGGCGGCCGACCCGACCGTCGTCGGCATCACGCCGGCGATGCGCGAGGGATCGGGACTCGTGCGCTTCTCGCAGGCCTACCCGGACCGCTACTTCGATGTCGGCATCGCCGAGCAGCACGCGGTGACGTTCGCCGCCGGGCTCGCGTGCGAGGGCCTGCGGCCGGTAGTCGCGATCTACTCGACGTTCCTGCAGCGCGCCTACGACCAACTGGTCCACGACGTGTGCATCCAGAAGCTGCCGGTCGTGTTCGCGCTCGATCGCGGCGGTCTGGTCGGTGCCGACGGTCCGACGCATCACGGCGCATTCGACCTGTCCTACCTGCGCTGTCTGCCCGGGCTGGTCGTGATGACGCCGTCGGACGAGAACCAGTGCCGGCAGATGCTCTACACCGCGTGCACGCTGCCCGGACCGGCCGCCGTGCGCTATCCGCGCGGCAGCGGCCCGGGCGTCACGCCCGAGGCGGTGATGCAGGCGTTGCCGATCGGCCGCGGCGAGGTGCGCCGCACAGGCCGGCGCGTCGCGATCCTCGCCTTCGGCGCGATGCTCGGCCCCGCGCTGACCGCGGCCGAGGCGCTCGACGCCACGGTCGCCGACATGCGCTTCGTCAAGCCGCTCGACGTCGATCTCGTCAGGCAGCTCGCGTCGACCCACGATCTTCTGGTGACGATCGAGGAAAACGTCGTCCAGGGGGGCGCGGGCAGCGCGGTCGCCGAAGCGATGGCGCAGGCGCGGGTGGAGCGGCCGCTGCTGCAGCTCGGGCTGCCCGACCGTTTCATCGAGCACGGCGACCATGCGCTGCTGCTCGCCGCGTGCGGCCTCGACGCCGTGGGCGTGCAGCGCGCGATCGAGGCCCGCCTGCACCGCTGACGCCGTCGCCCGACGGTTCCGGGGGGCGAGGTGCGCCCCTTACCATCGGGGTCCATCGCAGGCCCGCCGCGGCCGAGGGACCGCACGCCATGAACTCCCCAGAGAAGCTCCCGATCCCCGACGTCCAGGCGTCGGCCGACACCCGCCGCATCGCGATCGACCGCGTCGGCATCAAGGCCATCCGCCATCCCGTCCGGGTGCACGACCGCAGCGGCGGCGTGCAGCACACGATCGCGACGTTCAACATGTACGTGTTCCTGCCCCACAACTTCAAGGGCACGCACATGTCGCGCTTCGTCGAGATCCTGAACAGCCACGACGGCGCGATCTCGGTCGAGTCGTTCGAGCCGATGCTGCGTCACATGGTCGAGCGCCTCGAGGCGAAGTCCGGCCATGTCGAGATGACCTTTCCGTACTTCGTCGACAAGGCCGCGCCGGTGTCCGGCGTGCGCAGCCTGATGGACTACGAAGTCACCTTCGTGGGCGAGATCACCGACGGTGCCTACGACTTCACGATGAAGGTGGTGGTGCCGGTGACGAGCCTGTGTCCGTGCTCGAAGAAGATCTCCGACTACGGCGCGCACAACCAGCGCTCGCACGTGTCGATCACGGCGACGACCGACGGCTTCGTCTGGATCGAGGACCTGATCGCCGTGGCCGAGCGCAACGCGTCCTGCGAGCTCTACGGGTTGCTGAAGCGCCCCGACGAGAAGTACGTGACCGAGCGCGCGTACGACAACCCGAAGTTCGTGGAAGACATGGTCCGCGACGTGGCCGGGGCGCTCGACGCCGACCCCCGCATCGTCGCGTACACGGTCGAGTCCGAGAACTTCGAGTCGATCCACAACCACAGCGCGTACGCGCTGATCACGCGGGACCGACGGCGCGCCTGAGACGTCGGCGTCTGGCGCGCGCCTCGCCGGGACGCGTCAGAAGCGCTGCACCATCGTGAGCTGCGGACCTTCCTGCTTCAGCTCCAGGCGGTTGAGGAAGCTCATCCCGAGCAGCACGAACGGCATGTCGCTCTCCTGCACCAGGCCGTCGACCTGATTGAGCACGATGCTGCCGATCTTCACGGTGTCGAGCTTCACGCGGTAGACCGGGATCGTGCCGTTCGCGGTGGTGCTCATGCCGCGCTCGCCGCGGGTGTACGCGATGCCCAGCCGCTTGGCGTCGGCCAGCCCCATCGACACCATCGTGGCGCCGGTGTCGACCAGGAAACGCATCGGGATGCCGTTGATCGCGCCCGGTGTCAGGTAGTGCCCGGCGCCGTCGGCCATCAACGTGACGGTCGGTCGACCGCTGGCCGCGCCCGCGACGTTGGCGGCCTGTCCCATGCCGAGGCTGCGCCGCCGCCCCTCGATCTCGAACACGGCCTGCTCGGACGTCGCCGAGATCAGCTTCACCGCGCCGACGCTCTCTCCGGCAGCCAGTGTGCGCGGCTTGCCGCCGTCGACGATGACGATCGCCTTGCCCGGGAACAGGCCGACCACGTTGACCGCCACTGCGTGCGCGATCCCCGTCGACAGCAGCAGGCCGACCGCCGCCGCGCCGCGGCACAGGGTGCGCACCCGCGATGGAACCATGCGTCGGGGGGTCTTCATCCGCAGCCTCTCGTGGGCGTGGCGCCCGGTCGCCTGATCGTGCGCCGCACACATGCACGGCGTGTGCCGGGACGGCGTCAGTCCCGGAAGTTCTGGTACTGCAGCGGGAAGTCGGTGATCGACTTGCGCACCAGCGCGATCGTGTCCTGCAGCGTGTCGCGCTTGGCGCCCGACACCCGCACGGTGTCGCCCTGGATCGACGCCGTCACCTTGAGCTTGCTGTCCTTGACCAGTCGCACGATCTTCTTCGCGAGTTCGGTCTCGACACCGGTCCGCACGGTGATCGTGCGCTTGACCTTGTTGCCGCTGATCTTCTCGATGTCGCCCAGTTCGAGGCAGCGTACGTCGACGTTGCGCTTCGCGAGCCGCGTGGTCAGCACGTCCATGACCTGATCCAGCTTGAAGTCGTCGTCGGCGAAGGCGGTCAGGACCTTGTCGCCGGTCTCGACGCGCGCGTCGGACCCCTTGAAGTCGAAACGCGTGCCGATCTCCTTGTTGGCCTGGTCGACCGCGTTGCGGACCTCGACCTGGTCGACTTCGGAAACGATGTCGAACGACGGCATGGTGCGAACCCTCCCTGCGGACGAGGTGGAACGGACGCGTCAGCCGGCGTGGTGCGCGGCGAGTGCGACGACGTGGCTCTCGATCGGCGGCCCGGTGCCGTCGTCGAACTCGATGGCGGCGGCGATCGCGTGGCGGGCGACGGCCTCGGCGTCGAGCTCGGCGCGGTCGTACACCGACCACATCGCGCCGAGTGCGTAGTCCGCGCCGCTGCCGTACGCGTAGAACCGGGTGAACTCCTGCACGGTGCGCTGCCCCGACACGCCGAAGATGCCGTGCGCGTTGGCGACCAGAACGTCGACGCGGGTCGACTCGACCGCGTCCTCCTTGTCCTCTTCCGACTGCAGGAAGTAGCGGTCCTTGAGGTCGCCGTGCAGCCGGTTCCACGTGCGGAACAGCTCCGCGACGCTGCCCATCCCCGGCGTGTCGTCGAGCGACGCGAACCAGTCGGGCAGGATGTGCTTGAACGTCGCGTTGCCGGTGATCGCGATCCAGCTGTCGGCCACGCGGAAGAGCTTGCTGCTGTTGACCACGTAGTCGGCCGACTCCTTGGCCGTCCCCCACTTGGTGAGGGTGTCGGCCGCGATCGCGATCTGTCCGCCCTTGCGGACCACGGCGATGGTGGTCATGCCTTGCGGCGGCGTGCGCTCGCGGGCTTCGACGCGGCGGGCTTGCGCGCGGCGGTGGGCGGCGCCTTGCGCGCCGGGGACGACGCCTTGCGCAGGTTCGCGGCGATGCGCATGCGCAGCGCGTTGAGCTTGATGAAGCCGGCCGCGTCGGCCTGGTTGTACGCGCCGCCGTCGTCGTCGAAGGTGGCGATGCGCGGGTCGAACAGCGACTGCTTCGATGCCCGCCCGACGCACATGATCGTGCCCTTGTAGAGCTTGAGCCGCACGGTGCCGTTGACGTGCGCCTGCGACGCGTCGATCAGGCCCTGCAGCAGCAGGCGCTCCGGGCTGAACCAGTAGCCGTTGTAGATCATGCGCGCGTAGCGCGGCATCAGATCGTCCTTCAGCGACACGACTTCGCGGTCGAGCGTGATCGACTCGATCGCGCGGTGGGCCTTGAGCAGGATGGTTCCGCCCGGCGTCTCGTAGCAGCCGCGGGACTTCATGCCGACGTAGCGGTTCTCGACGATGTCGAGGCGCCCGATCCCGTGGCGTCCGCCGATGGTGTTCAGCGTGGTCAGCACCTGCGCCGGGGTCATGCGCTTGCCGTCGATCGCGACGACGTCGCCGCGTTCGTACGCGAGTTCGACGACCTGCGGTCGCGCCGGCGCCTTCTCCGGCGACACCGTCAGCCGCCACATCGACTCTTCCGGCGCGAAGTCCGGATCCTCGAGGATGCCGCCCTCGTAGCTGATGTGCAGCAGGTTGGCGTCCATCGAGTACGGCGCGCCGCCGCCCTTGCGCTTCTTGAAGTCGACCGGAATGCCGTGGCGGTCCGCGTACGCGAGCAGCTTGTCGCGCGACAGCAGATCCCATTCGCGCCACGGGGCGATCACCTTCACGTTCGGCATCAGCGCGTAGGCGCCGAGTTCGAACCGCACCTGGTCGTTGCCCTTGCCGGTGGCGCCGTGGCTGATCGCGTCGGCCTTCGACCGCTGCGCGATCTCGACCAGCCGCTTCGCGATCAGCGGCCGCGCGATCGACGTGCCGAGCAGGTACTCGCCTTCGTACAGCGCGTTGGCGCGGAACATCGGGAAGACGAAGTCGCGGACGAACTCCTCGCGCAGGTCCTCGATGAAGATGTTCTCCTTGCGGATCCCCATCTTCAGCGCCTTGGCGCGGGCGGGTGCTACTTCCTCGCCCTGACCGATGTCGGCGGTGAACGTGACGACCTCGCAGCCGTAGGTGTCCTGCAGCCACTTGAGGATGACGGAGGTGTCGAGGCCGCCCGAGTAGGCGAGCACGACCTTCTTGATGCCGGCGGTCATGGGGAGTTCGGGATCGAGTCGTGGACAGGGAGCGGTGCCGTCACGCGGGCACCGCGGCGCGTTCGAGACGTGTGCGGGTGGGCGCGGGCTCAGGTGCGGGACCCGTCGTCGGGACGCCCCTGACCGTCTTCGCCCTGGAAGTTGCCGTCGACCCACTCGCCGCGGATCGTGCGGCCTTCGGGGGTGCGCAGCACGCCGAAGCCGTGCGGCTTGCCGTTCTTCCAGTTGCCGCGGAAGGTGCTGCCGTCCGGGGCGTAGTAGGTGCCTTCGCCTTCCTGCTTGCTCTCGACCCACTCGCCTTCGTAGCGCCCGCCGTCGACCATCATGTGAGTGCCCTTGCCGTGCGCGTAGCCGCGCTGCATCTGGCCCTCGTACTTCTCGTCCGCGATGCCGGACTGGAACCACTGCAGCACGCCCTCGCCGGCGGTGAAGCCGTCCTTGCACTCGCCGGTCCAGGTCACGGTCTCCTCGGGGCGCGGCGCGGGGTTCACGACCTTGCAGCCGTTCTGGTCGGCGATCGTGGTGGGTTCGGCAGCATGGACCGAGGTCGCCGCGGCGAGACCGCAGGCGAGCAGCAGGACACGGCAGAGGGCGGGGCGCAGCGCAGTCATGGGGTCTCTCCGAAGGTGGGGCGGGCCACGCGGGCGGCCTCAGGCGTCTTCGACACGCCCGAGCAGCAGATATTCCAGCAGCGCCTTCTGGGTGTGCATGCGGTTGGCCGCCTCGTCCCAGACGACCGACTGCGAGCCGTCGATCACGTCCGCCGCGACTTCCTCGCCGCGATGCGCCGGCAGGCAGTGCATGAACAGCGCGTCCGGGCGGGCGGCACGCATCATCTCGGCGTCGACCTGCCAGTCCTGGAACGCGGCCCGGCGCGCCTCGTTCTCGGCCTCGAAGCCCATGCTGGTCCACACGTCGGTCGTGACGAGGTCGGCGCCGCGGACCGCGTCCATCGGGTCGTCGAAATGCGCGTAGTGCCCGGTGCCGAGCAGCCCGGCGCGTTCGGGCTCGACCTCGTAGCCCGGCGGCGTCGACACGTGCACGTGGAAGCCCAGCACCTCGGCCGCCTGCAGCCACGTGTTGCAGACGTTGTTGGAGTCGCCGATCCACGCGACCGTGCGGCCCTCGATCGAGCCGCGGTGCTCGATGAACGTGAAGATGTCGGCAAGCGCCTGGCAGGGGTGGTACTCGTTGGTCAGGCCGTTGATCACCGGCACGCGCGAGTGCTGCGCGAAGCGCTCGATGATCGACTGCTCGTAGGTGCGGATCATCACCGCGTCGCACATGCGCGAGATGACCTGCGCGGCGTCCTCGACCGGCTCGCCACGGCCGAGCTGCGAGTCGCGCGTGTTCAGGTAGATCGCCGCACCGCCCAGCTGGTGCATGCCGGCCTCGAACGACAACCGCGTCCGCGTGGATGCCTTCTCGAAGATCATCACCAGCGTGCGGTCCTGCAGCGGCCAGTAGCGTTCGTAGCGCAGGAAGCGGGCCTTGATCGCGCGCGAACGCTCGAACAGGTACGCGTATTCCTCGCGGCCGAGGTCGCGGAACTGCAGGTAGTGGCGCGGCGGCTGGGGCATGGCTTCACAGGTTCTCAGGCGGCGGCGGCGTGCGGCAGCGCGACCCAGGTGCGGATCAGGTCGGCGAGCGTGTCGACCAGCAGCTGTGCCTGCTCCGCCTGCAGCACGAGCGGCGGCAGCAGGCGCACGACGCTGTCGGCCGTCACGTTGATCAGCAGCCCGCGCTCCAGCGCCAGACCGACCAGTTCGCCGCAGGGCCGGTCGAGCTGGATGCCGAGCATCAGGCCGCGTCCGCGCACCTCGACCACGGCCGGCACGTCCGCGAGGGCCGCCTGCAGATCCGCCCGCAGCTGAGCGCCGAGCGCGCCGGCGTGGGCCACGAGACCATCGGCCTCGATCGTGTCGAGCACCGCCTGGGCGGCCGCACACGCGAGCGGGTTGCCGCCGAAGGTCGAGCCGTGCTTGCCGGGGGTGAACACCTCGGCGGCACGGCCGGCCGCGACGCAGGCGCCGATCGGCACCCCGTTGCCGAGGCCCTTGGCGAGCGTCATCACGTCCGGGACGATGCCGGCGTGCTGGTGGGCGAACCAGCGTCCGGTGCGCCCCAGGCCGCACTGCACTTCGTCGACCATCAGCAGCCAGTCGTGCGCGCGGGTCAGCGAGCGCACCTCGCGCAGGAAGCCGTCGTCGGCGGGATGGATGCCGCCTTCGCCCTGAACCGGTTCCATCAGGACGGCGACGACGTTGGGGTCGTGTTCGGCGACGTGGCGCAGGGCGTCGATGTCGGCGTACGGCACCCGCGCGAAGCCACCCAGCAGCGGCTCGAAGCCGGCCTGCACCTTGCGGCTGCCGGTGGCCGACAGCGTCGCCATCGTGCGGCCGTGGAACGCCTTTTCCATCACCACGATGACCGGCTGCGCGATGCCGCGCTGATGGCCGTGCAGGCGCGCGAGCTTGATCGCCGCCTCGTTGGCCTCGCAGCCGGAATTGCAGAAGAACACGCGGTCCATCGCGGCATGGCGCACGAGCGTTGCCGCGAGATGCTCCTGTTCCGGGATGCGGTACAGGTTCGACGCGTGGATCAGGCGGCCGGCCTGCGCCGCGATGGCCGCCACGACGCGCGGGTGCGCGTGGCCCAGTCCGGTGACCGCGATGCCGGTGAGGGCATCGAGGTAGCGCCGGCCTTCGGTGTCGAAGACCCACACGCCTTCGCCGTGGTCGAAGGCCACGGGCAGGCGTCCGTACGTGTGCATCAGTGCCGACATCGGAGTCGCTCTCCCGGGGCGGCGGGCCGCGCGAGGCCGTGCCGCACCAAAAACAAAACGCCGCCGGCACGTTCGCCGGCGGCGTTCGGAAACACTGTGACGGTCCGGGGTCCCCGGATCAGGCCATCGCCTTGATGGCGTCGGACAGCCGGCTCTTGGACCGCGCACCGAGGTTGCGGTGGAAGATCCCGCGGCCGACCACCGAGTCGATCACGCTCTGCGCCTCGCGAAAGACACCCTGCGCAGCAGCCTTGTCGCCGGCGGAGATCGCCTTGCGCACCTTCTTGATCGCGGTGCGCATCTCGGATCGCAGGCTCATGTTCTGCTGCCGCCGCGTTTCCGCCTGCCGCGCCCGCTTGCGCGCCTGGGCCGAATTCGCCATCTGTTGCTGTCCTCTGGGGATTTCCGTAAAGGTCGGCGAGAATACGAGGCTTCCCCCGACGAAACAAGCGGTTGCCCGCGTCCCGTCCGTTGAATCTCCTGAAGGCGTTGGTGACCGTCAGCGGCATGACCCTCGTGTCACGCGTGCTGGGCTTCGTCCGCGACGCGGCGATCGCGCGCGCCTTCGGCGCGGGGCCGGCCACCGACGCGTTCTTCGTCGCCTTCCGGCTGCCCAACCTGCTGCGGCGGCTGTTCGCCGAGGGCGCGTTCTCGCAGGCCTTCGTGCCGATCCTGGCCGAGGTGCGCAACCGCGACGGCCATGCGGCCGCGCGCGACCTGATCGACCGTACCGCGACCCTGCTGGCCGTCATCCTCGCCGCGGTCACGGTCGTCGGCGTGCTGGCGGCCCCCTGGATCGTCTGGGCGAGCGCCCCGGGCTTCG
>JALORJ010000079.1 GCA_025459035.1 Burkholderiales bacterium | reverse complement strand
GACCTGAACCTGCCGCTCGTGCGCGTCGACGACGCGTTCGACCGGATCTGGGCCAACCTGGTCGACAAGGGGGGGCAGGTGCGCGCGCGCGCCCGCTACGCCGGCGACAACAGCGAACTCGGCTACACGACGACCGGCGTGGCCGGTTACCAGAAGCTGCTGGGCGTGGTCGCGAACCGGCGCGTGCTGGTCGACGACGCGTCGCTGCCGGCGGTCTACGGTACCGACGTGCAGACGTTCGGCAAGACCGGCTGGGTGTCGGTCCCCGAGCCCGCTGGCGTGCCGTTCCGGCTCGTGCTGAACGATCTGACGCAGAAGACGTTCCTGTCGTCGCTGCCCGGCGATCCGGGCTTCGCCAACAGCTTCGACCAGATGGTCACGTGGCAGGTGCAGGGTTCGAAGGACCTGCACTACGTGATCGCGTGGGAGGACCGCGTGATCAAGTCGGTGACGGTCGACGACAAGGGCGGCATCAAGTGCGACGGCGCCAACTGCGACTTCAACGACTACGTGTTCGAGCTGAAGCTGATCAAGCCGATTCCCGAACCGTCCACGTGGGCGCTGATGGGCCTGGGACTGGTCGGTGCCGCGTTCGCGGTGCGTCGCACGCCAAGCGCGAAGCGCGTCGGCTGACCCCGCCGGATCGACCGGCCGGCCGCACACCGGGCGCAGCCAG
The DNA here is from genome assembly GCA_025459035.1 of Burkholderiales bacterium. Lineage (GTDB taxonomy): Bacteria > Pseudomonadota > Gammaproteobacteria > Burkholderiales. Next base: position 8,259 of record JALORJ010000079.1, on the reverse strand, counting down.
CGCCGGTCGATCTTCCCCCGACGGCCCGGTTCTCTCGCGAGGACCGGGCAGTCGAGCCTTCAGGGCGCGACGCGCTCGAGCACGACGAAGCGGCAGTCCGGCGCCGGCGGCGCATGCCACGGCTCGGCCGAGACCTCGCGCCACCGCGACGCGTCGAGCGGCACGAACCACGCGTCGCCCTCGGGGGTCGCGTCGACCTCGGTCAGGTGCACCCGCGCCGCGTGCGCAAGCGCCTGCGCGTAGAGCTCGCCGCCACCGATCACGAACAGGCGGCGCTCGGGGTCGGCCGCGGCGAAGGCCGCGTCGAGGGAGTGCACGACGGTGGCGCCTTCGATCACGCGGTCGCGATCGCGCGTGACGATGATCGACGCGCGCCCGGGCAGCAGCCGCCCGATCGAGTCGTGCGTGCGCCGCCCCATCACGATCGTGTGTCCGAGCGTCAGCGCCTTGAAGCGCTGCAGATCCTCGGGCAGCCGCCACGGCAGCGCGCCGCGGTGGCCGATGACGCCGTTGCGCGCGGCCGCGACGACCAGTTCGACGGCCGGCACGCGGTCCGCGGTCACACGGCCACCGGGGCCTTGATCGCCGGATGCGGCTCGTAGCCGACCAGTTCGAAGTGCTCGTAGCGGAACGCGAACAGGTCGCGTACCAAGGGATCGAGCCGCATCACCGGCAGCGGCCGCGGCGTGCGTGCGAGCTGCTCGCGGGCCTGATCCAGATGGTTGAGGTACAGGTGCGTGTCGCCGAACGTGTGGATGAACTCGCCGGGTGCGAGATCGCACACCTGCGCGACCATCAGCGTGAGCAGCGCGTACGACGCGATGTTGAACGGCACGCCGAGGAACACGTCCGCGCTGCGCTGGTACAGCTGGCACGACAGCCGGCCGTCGGCGACGTGGAACTGGAACATCGTGTGGCAAGGCGCCAGGGCCATCTTCGGCAGCTCCGCCACGTTCCACGCCGACACCACGTGGCGGCGCGAGTCCGGATTGCGCCGAATGTCCGCCACGACCTGCGCGATCTGGTCGATGCATCCGCCATCCGGCGTCGGCCACGAGCGCCACTGCCGGCCGTAGATCGGCCCCAGGTCGCCGTCGGCGGCGGCCCACTCGTCCCAGATCGTCACGCCGTGGCGTTGCAGGTCGTGCGCGTTGGTGCTGCCCGACAGGAACCACAGCAGCTCGTGCACGATCGACTTCATGTGCACCTTCTTGGTGGTGACCAGCGGGAAGCCTTCGGTCAGGTCGAACCGCAGCTGCGCGCCGAAGATCGACAGGGTGCCCGTGCCGGTGCGGTCGGACTTGCGCGCGCCGGTCTCGAGCACACGGCGCATCAGATCGAGGTAGGACTGCATCGCGAGTGCGAGGAGCGAAACGAGCGGCGACGCGCCGAGTCTAGGGCGGCGGACCGCGTCGCGCGCGGGCGGCGACTGGCACCGCCTGCGGAAACGTTCGACACTTCCGGGCCGCGCGTCTCGCGTACCCGCCTCGAAGGTCACGATGTCAGGCAACACCCTCGGCCGTCTGTTCTGCGTCACGTCCTTCGGCGAGAGCCACGGGCCGGGCATCGGCTGCGTCGTCGACGGTTGTCCGCCGGGCCTCGCGCTCGACGCGGCCGACATCCAGCACGACCTCGACCGGCGCAAGCCCGGCACGTCGCGCTTCGTCACGCAGCGCAAGGAAGCCGACGCGGTCGAGATCCTGTCCGGCGTCTACCAGGGCGTGACGACCGGCACGCCGATCGCGCTCCTGATCCGCAACACCGACCAGCGCAGCCAGGACTACGCGAACATCGTCGACCGCTTCCGGCCGGGCCACGCCGACTATTCGTACACGCAGAAGTACGGCGTACGCGATCCCCGTGGTGGCGGGCGCCAGTCGGCGCGCGAGACCGCGACGCGGGTCGCGGCCGGCGCGGTCGCGCGCAAGTGGCTGCGCGAGCGCCACGGGGTCGAGATCCGCGGCGCGCTCGTCCAGCTCGGTCCGATCCCGATCGCGTGGCGCGACGAATCCGTCATCGACACCAATCCGTTCTTCGCGGCCGATCCCGACGTCGTGCCGCGACTCGAGGCGCACATGGACGCGTTGCGCAAGTCCGGCGACTCGTGCGGCGCGAAGATCACCGTGGTCGCCCGCGGGGTGCCGCCGGGGTGGGGCGAGCCGGTCGACGACAAGCTCGATGCCGAACTCGCGTACGCGTTGATGGGCATCAACGCGGTGAAGGGGGTCGAGATCGGCGCCGGGTTCGGCGCGGTGACGCAGCTGGGCACCGAGCACGGCGACGAGATGACCCCCGAGGGCTTCCTGTCGAACCACGCGGGCGGCATCCTGGGGGGCATCTCGACCGGGCAGGACGTCGTGGCGCACATCGCGATCAAGCCGACCTCGAGCATCCGCCTCGCGCGGCGGTCGATCGACCGCGACGGTGAGGCGGTGACCGTCGAGACCTTCGGCCGTCACGACCCGTGCGTCGGCATTCGCGCGACGCCGATCGCCGAGGCCATGGTCGCGATCGTGCTGATGGATCACGCGCTGCGTCACCGCGCCCAGAACGCGGACGTGCGGGTCGGCACACCGCGGCTGCCCGCCACGGCACCCGCCGGGGCCCGCGAGCGCTGGCCGCTCGCGCCGACGCGCGCGTCGACCGACCCCGATCGCGACTGAGCGGCGGCGCGGCGCGTGCTGTCGGACTGGCTCGACGCGCAGCGCGACAACGATGCCGGCTGGACCCCGGTGTCGACCGCCGCGCTGGCGGGGGTGACGCTGTTCGCCGCGTGGTGCGCGTGGTTCGCGCACACCAGCGAGCGCTGGGTCCACGTCCTCGACGGCGCCAACCTCGCGTTCCACGAGGCCGGGCATCCGATCTTCGGGTTGCTGATCCCGCCGCTCGCGGTCTGGGGCGGCACGCTCGGCCAGCTCGTGTTCCCGGCGGTGGCGACCGTCGCGTTCGCACGCCGACGCCACACCGCGTCGGCGGTCTGCGGCGGCGTGTGGTTCGGCGAGAACCTCTGGAACATCGCTCGCTACATGGCCGACGCGCGCGCGCAGGTGCTGCCGCTCGTGGGGGGCGGCGAGCACGACTGGACGCACATCCTCGGGGGCGCCGGTCTGCTCGATCACGACACCACGCTGGCCGCGGTCGTGCGGTTCGTCGGCTGGATCGTCGTGCTCGCGGCGCTGGGCTTCGGCACGCTGCGCTGGCATCTCGACCGCGACGCGTGAACGCGCGCGCGGCGTCGACGGCACCGGGTCGACCCGGGCGGTCACGCGCGCCAGCCGCCGCGCGACGGCGACGCGGGCGCCGACCGTGACGCCGCCGCAACCGCCCGCCGGCGCGGCGGCCCTGCGCCCGCTGGGCGCGTTCTACTTCTGGTACTTCGCGTGGCTGGGCCTCTGGGGCCCGTACTTCACGCTGTACCTGAAGGCGCAGGGACTCGCAGCCTTCGAGATCGCCGTGCTCGTGGCGATCGTCCCCGTGACCCGCATGGTCGGTCCGACCCTGTGGGGCGCGGTCGCGGATGCCCGCGGCCGGCGCATCGGCATCGTGCGGCTCACCGCGACGGGCGCCAGCATCGCGTTCGCGGGCGTGTTCGCGAGCGCCTCATTCACGTGGCTGTTCGCGGTGCTGCTCGTCACAAACGCGTTCTCGTGCGGCCTGCTGCCGCTGGTCGAAGCGACGACGATGGGACATCTGACCGGCGTGTCGCATCGCTACGGCCGGGTCCGCGCGTGGGGCTCGGTCGGCTTCGTGATCGCGGTGCTTGCCGGGGGGGCGCTCGTCGAGCGCGCCGGCGTCGACCGTCTGCTGCCGGCGATGGCGGTGCTGCTGGCGCTGCACGCGGTGGCCGCATGGCGCATCGTCGAAGCACCGCCGGCCGCGCACGCGGTCGACGCGACGCCGCTTGGCGAAGTGCTGCGGTCGCGGCCGGTCGTGGCGCTGTTCGCGGCCTGCGCGCTGATGTCGGTCGCGCACGGGCCGTTCCACACGTTCTATTCGATCTGGATGGTCGAGCACGGCTGGTCGAAGGATGGCGTCGGGCTGCTGTGGGCGCTCGGCGTGGTGTGCGAGATCGGCGTGTTCCTGGTGTGGCGCCGGCTCGCGGCGCGCTTCGCGCTGCGCACGCTGCTGCTGTTCGCGTTCGTCACCGCCGGCGTGCGTTTCGTGCTCACCGGTGCGATGCCGCATGTCGCCGTGGTCGTGGTCGCCTGCGCCGCAAGCCACGGCATCACGTTCGGGGTGTTCCACGCGGCTGCGGTCGCGCTCGTGCACCGCCACTTCGCGGGGCGCCTCCAGGCCCGGGGACAGGCGCTGTACTCGTCGATCGGGTTCGGCTTCGGCGGCGCGGTCGGGGGTCTGCTGGCCGGGGCGGTCTGGGACGCGGCGGGCGGCGCCACCGCCTTCGCGATCGGCGGGGCGGCGGGCTTCGCGGCGGCGATCGTCGCCGCGACCGGCTTGCCGCGACGCGATGCCGACGCACCGCGCGCGGCGGTCGTCGTCGACGGGTCCACCGACTCCCGAAGCCCGAAAACGCCGTGATATAACCGGCGGCTCCGCGGAGAGATCGCATGCCATCGCAGACGCTGTACGACAAGCTCTGGGCGAGTCACGTGGTGCGCGAGGAAGCGGGCGGCAACGCCCTGATCTACATCGATCGGCACCTCGTCCACGAAGTCACCAGCCCGCAGGCCTTCGAAGGCCTTGACCTCGCGCACCGGACCCCGTGGCGCATCGACACGGTGGTCGCGACCGCCGATCACAACACGCCGACGCGCGACTGGGACCAGGGCATCCGCGACCCGATCTCGCGCCAGCAGGTTGAGACCCTCGACGCCAACATCCGCCGCTTCGGCGCCCGCGCGTACTTCCCGTTCCGCGACGAGCGCCAGGGCATCGTGCACGTCATCGGACCCGAGCAGGGGGCGACGCTGCCCGGCATGACCGTGGTCTGCGGCGATTCGCACACGAGCACGCACGGGGCGTTCGGCGCACTCGCGTTCGGCATCGGGACCTCCGAGGTCGAGCACGTGCTCGCCACCCAGTGTCTCAACCTGAAGCGCGCGAAGCGCATGCTGGTCCGTGTCGACGGCGCCCTGGGGCACGGCGTCACCGCCAAGGACGTCGCGCTGGCCATCATCGGGCACATCGGCACCGCCGGCGGCACCGGTCACGCCATCGAGTTCGCGGGCAGCGCGATCCGCGGGCTGTCGATGGAAGGCCGCATGACCTTGTGCAACATGGCGATCGAAGCCGGCGCGCGTGCCGGCATGGTGGCGCCCGACGACACGACGTTCGCGTACCTGAAGGGCCGCCCGTTCGCACCGAGCGGAGCGCAGTGGGACGCGGCGGTGGCGTTCTGGCGCACGCTCGCGAGCGATGCCGACGCCGTCTTCGACCGCGTCGTCGAACTGCGCGCCGAGGACATCGCACCGCAGGTCACGTGGGGCACATCGCCCGAGATGGTCGACACCGTCGACGGGCGCGTACCCGACCCGGCGGCGATCGCCGATCCGGTGAGGCGCGGCTCGCTCGAGCGCGCGCTCGCCTACATGGGACTCGCGCCGAACACGCCGATCACCGAGATCGCGATCGACAAGGTGTTCATCGGCTCGTGCACCAATTCGCGCATCGAGGACCTGCGCGCCGCGGCCGCGGTGGTGAAGGGCCGCACCAAGGCGGCCAGCGTCAAGCTGGCGATGGTCGTGCCGGGCTCCGGTCCGGTGAAGCGCCAGGCGGAGGCCGAGGGCCTCGACGCGATCTTCCGCGCCGCCGGTTTCGAGTGGCGCGAGCCCGGCTGTTCGATGTGCCTCGCGATGAACGACGACCGGCTCGAGCCGGGCGAACGCTGCGCGTCGACATCGAACCGCAACTTCGAGGGACGCCAGGGCGCTGGCGGGCGCACGCATCTGGTCAGCCCGGCGATGGCTGCGGCCGCCGGCATCGCCGGGCGGTTCGTCGACGTGCGCCGCGGCGTCCCCGACGCGTCGGCGGCATGACGCCCGCGCCGGCCTCGCCCGGATCGTCTTCCCTGTCGACCGGGCGCGACGCCCGGTCGCCCACGCACAGGATGCCGTGACCATGCGCAAGTTCACCGTGCTCGACGGGCTCGTGGCCCCGCTCGACCGCGCCAATGTCGACACCGACGCGATCATCCCGAAGCAGTTCCTGAAGTCGATCAAGCGCAGCGGCTTCGGGCCGAACCTGTTCGACGAATGGCGCTATCTCGATCATGGCGAGCCCGGCATGGACAACGCGGCACGCCCGCTCGCGCCCGACTTCGTGCTGAACCAGCCGCGCTACCGCGGCGCCGAGATCCTGCTCGCGCGCGAGAACTTCGGCTGCGGCTCGTCGCGGGAACACGCGCCCTGGGCGCTCGAGGACTTCGGCTTCCGCGCGCTGATCGCGCCGTCGTATGCGGACATCTTCCACGGCAACTGCTTCAAGAACGGGTTGCTGCCGGTGGTCCTGCCGGCCGCGGTGGTCGACACGCTCTTCGCCGAGACGCTGGCGACACCGGGCTACCGGCTGACCGTCGACCTTGCCGCGCAGACCGTCGTGACGCCGTCCGGCGCGCGCCACGCCTTCGAGGTCGATCCGTTTCGCAAGCACAACCTGCTCGAAGGGCTCGACGAGATCGGCCTCACGCTGCGGCATGCCGACGCGATCCGCGCTTTCGAGGCGAAGCACCGCGCGGCCCAGCCGTGGCTGTTCACGACCGGGAGCGCCGCATGAAGCTCGCGATCCTGCCGGGTGACGGCATCGGCCCCGAGATCGTCCGCCAGGCCGAGAAGGTCCTGAAGGCGCTGGCGGCTGGCGGGCTGGCCGTCGAGATGCAGCAGGCTCCGATCGGCGGGGCCGGTCACGACGCCGCCGGCGATCCGTTGCCCGACGCGACGCTGGCGCTCGCCCGCGACGCCGACGCGGTGCTGCTGGGCGCGGTGGGCGGACCGCGCTACGACACGCTGCCGCGCGAACTGCGCCCCGAGCAGGGGCTGCTGCGCATCCGCAAGGCGCTGAACCTGTTCACCAACCTGCGTCCGGCGATCGTCCACCCGGAACTCGCGAGCGCGTCGTCGCTGAAGCCCGAACTGGTGGCCGGCCTGGACGTGATGATCCTGCGCGAGCTGACCGGCGACATCTACTTCGGCACACCGCGCGGGCGGCGCGCGCTTGACGACGGTCAGCGCGAAGGCTTCGACACGATGAAGTACTCGGAGTCCGAGATCCGCCGCATCGCGCACGTCGGGTTCCGCATCGCGATGGGGCGGCGCCGGCAGCTGTGCTCCGTCGACAAGGCCAACGTGCTCGACACGAGCATCCTGTGGCGCGAGGTCGTGACCGAGGTCGGTCGCGAGTACCCGGACGTCGCGCTCACGCACATGTACGTCGACAACGCCGCGATGCAGCTGGTGCGCGCGCCGAAGCAGTTCGACGTGATGCTGACCGGCAACATCTTCGGCGACATCCTCTCCGACGAGGCGTCGATGCTGACCGGCTCCATCGGCATGCTGCCGTCGGCGTCGCTCGACGCGCACGGCAAGGGCCTCTACGAACCGATCCACGGCTCCGCACCGGACATCGCCGGGCGCGACGTCGCCAATCCGCTCGCGACCATCCTGTCGGTCGCGATGCTGCTGCGCTACTCGGGGCGTGACGAGGCCGCGGCGCAGCGGGTCGAAGCCGCCGTCACGCAGGTGCTGCGCGACGGCCTGCGCACCGCCGACATCGCCACGCCCGGCGAGCCGACCGTCGGCACCGAACAGATGGGCGACGCGGTGGTCGCGGCCCTCGCGCGGGCATACCGCTGACGGCATCGCCGACGGCGGCGCCAACGATCACGACGACACGGAAGACGACGATGCGGGTGGGTTTTGTCGGCTGGCGCGGCATGGTGGGCTCGGTCCTCATGCAGCGCATGGTGTGGGAGCGCGACTTCGACGGACTCGACGAGTGCGTGTTCTTCAGCACGTCGAACGTCGGCGGCGCCGGACCGTCGATCGGCCGCGACGTGCCGCCGCTGGCGGACGCGTCCGACCTGAAGGCGCTGGCGGCCTGTGACGTGATCGTCACGTGCCAGGGCGGTGACTGGACCACCGCGACCGTCGACCCGCTGCGCGCCACGGGCTGGCAGGGCATCTGGATCGACGCGGCGTCGACGCTGCGCATGCGCGACGACGCGGTGATCATCCTCGACCCGGTCAACCGTGACGTGATCGACGCGGCGCTCGCCAAGGGCGTGAAGCACTTCGTCGGCGGCAACTG
>JALORJ010000078.1 GCA_025459035.1 Burkholderiales bacterium | reverse complement strand
GCCGTCGGCGCAGCGACCGCGGCGTTTGCGTCGGCGGTGGTGGACCAGGTCCGGGCCGCGTCGGTCTGCGTGGTCTGCTGGCGTCATGAACTGCCGCCGCGTGAGTAGCCGAGTCACAGCAGGCCGGGCTCCGTCACCCTGCGCACCCCCCATGTGCCGTCTGGCGCATGGGAGACCTGCATCCGTCCCCCGATCTCGCGAGCCCCGGTCACGACTCCCGACGAGTCCAGCGGCAAGTCCCGTTCGCAACAGGCGCCGCGCGATCCTTGCTCGCTTGTCGGGCGCGAAGTCTGCCTCGCGTCTGGACAGCAGAAGACGCCCCGCGACTACTCGATGTTCTGCACCTGCTCGCGCATCTGCTCGATGAGCACCTTCAGTTCCATCGACGTGTTCGACACCTCGACGTCCGAGCTCTTCGAGCCGATGGTGTTGGCTTCGCGGTTGAGTTCCTGCATCAGGAAGTCCAGGCGTTTGCCGGCGCTGCCGCCCTTCTTCACGATGCGGCGCAGCTCGGCCAGATGGGTGCGCAGGCGCGTCAGCTCTTCGTCCACGTCCACGCGCGTCGCGAACAGCAGGGCTTCCTGGCGGATGCGCTCCTCGTCCATCGTCGCCACCACTTCGCGCAGCTTCTCGCGCAGCTTCTCCTGCCAGGCCGCGACGATCTGCGGGATGCGCGGCGCGACGGCGTCGACCAGCGCTTCGATCTTCGCGGCGCGCTCGACGATCGCCTCGGCCAGCTTCGCGCCTTCGCGCTGCCGGCTCGCACCGAACTCCTTCAGCGCGTCGGCCAGCATGCCCAGCGCGGCGTCGCGCAGCGCGTCGAGCGGCAGCGACTCGGCGCCGAACATGCCGGGCCAGCGCAGCACGTCGTTCACGCTCAGATCTGTCGCGTGCGGCAGGCGCGCCTTGACCTGCGCCGACAGCTCGGCCAGGCGCGCGAGCATGCCTTCGTCGATCTGCAGCAGCGCCGGCGCGGTGGCGGCGCGTGCGAAGCCGATGCGCACCTCGACCTTGCCGCGCGTCATGACCGCCGCGATCTGCTCGCGCATGGCCGGCTCGAAGGCGCGGAACTCTTCGGGCGCGCGGAAACTCACGTCGAGGTAGCGGTGGTTCACCGAGCGCACTTCGAGCGTCACGGCGCCGAACGCCCCTTCGCGGTTGGCGCTGGCATAGCCGGTCATGCTGACGATCATGGGGGCGGGGCGCGCGCAAGGCGCGTGGCGGACATCGAGGGCCGGCGAAGCTAGCACGCGCATTTTTCGGGGTCGGGTGCGCGCGGCGGTGCGCGGCTGTGCGACGCTGCGGCCCCCCGAACGACCCGCCCTGCAAGGAGTTCCGATGCGCCCATCCGGCCGCGCCCACGACGCGCTTCGCCCGGTCAGCCTGACCCGCCACTGGACCCGCCACGCCGAAGGCTCGGTGCTGGTCGCGTTCGGCGACACCCGCGTGCTGTGCACCGCGAGCGTCGAGGAGAAGGTGCCGCCGTTCCTGAAGGGCAAGGGGCAGGGCTGGGTGACGGCCGAGTACGGAATGCTGCCGCGCTCGACGCACACGCGCTCCGACCGCGAGGCCGCGCGCGGCAAGCAGTCCGGGCGCACGCAGGAGATCCAGCGGCTGATCGGCCGCAGCCTGCGCGCGGTGATCGACCTCGATGCGCTGGGCGAGCGCACGGTGCAGATCGACTGCGACGTGCTGCAGGCCGACGGCGGCACGCGCACCGCGTCGATCACCGGCGCGTGGGTCGCGCTGCACGACGCGTGCAGCGGTCTGGTCGCGGCCGGGCGTGTGCCGACGATCCCGCTGCGTGATCACGTGGCGGCCGTGTCGGTCGGCGTGGTCGACCGCGTGCCGGTGCTGGACCTCGACTATCCCGAGGACTCGACCTGCGACACCGACATGAACATCGTGATGACCGGGGCCGGCGGGCTGGTCGAGGTGCAGGGCACGGCCGAAGGCACGCCGTTCGACCGCGCGACGCTCGACGCGCTGCTGGACCTCGCGACGCACGGCATCGCGCAGCTGGTCGAGCACCAGCGTCGCGCGCTCGGGCTCGACTGAAGACCCGTGAAGCCATCCCCCACACCCGCTCGAACGCACCTGACGACGCTGCTCGGCGTTGCGAATGCTCACCGCGGAGCCCGCCACGGCTGCGCTTCACGCCTTGATCGACACCGTCAGGTGCGCTCGCTCGGGCGCGGCGAATGGCTTCACAGGTTCCGAGCATCCGTGACGCTCGCCGCCGATCACCGCGTCGCGGGCCGGGTCGCGCCCGACGCGACAGCACCGCAGCCGTGCCGCAGAACGCCGTGCGGGCGTGCGCGGGTCCCGGGGCGTCGCGGAGGCCGCGCGTGACGCGCAGCGCACCGCGGCTGGTGCTGGCGTCCGGCAACGCCGGCAAGCGACGCGAGTTCGCGGCGCTGCTGGCGCCCCTCGGGGTCGATGTGATCGCGCAGACCGATCTCGGCGTGCCGGAGGCTCCCGAGCCGCACCGCACCTTCGTCGAGAACGCGCTCGCCAAGGCAAGGCACGCGGCCGCGCACACCGGTCTGCCGGCGCTGGCGGACGACTCCGGCATCGCGGTCGACGCACTCGGCGGCGCCCCCGGGGTCGACTCCGCCGTGTTCGCCGGACTGCCGCGCGACGACGCACGCAACAACGCGCAGCTGGTCGCGCGGCTCGCCGGCGTCGCCGACCGACGCGCGCACTACATCTGCGTGCTCGTGCTGCTGCGCCACGCCGACGATCCCGTGCCGCTGATCGCCGACGCGCGCTGGCACGGCGAGATCGTCGATGCGCCACGCGGCCGCGCGGGCTTCGGCTACGACCCGCACTTCCTGCTGCCGGCGCTCGGGCGCACGGCGGCCGAGCTCGATCCCGAGCACAAGAACCGCATCAGTCACCGGGCGCTCGCGACCGCGCGCCTGCTCGAGCTGGTGCACGCCACCGCCCCGTTCGGAGCCCCGCCGCCATGACTTCGCCCACCCCGTTCACGCTGCACGTCGACGATGCCGTGCTCGACGACCTGCGCGCGCGCCTCGCGCGGACCCGCATGGCCGAGACCATGCCGGGCGCGGCATGGTCGCTCGGCACCGACCCGGGCTGGCTCGCGGAAATCCTCGACCACTGGCGTACCGGGTTCGACTGGCGCGCGCAGGAGGCGCGACTGAACGCCTTCCCGCAGTTCACGCTGCCGGTCGACGACATCACGCTGCACTTCCTGCACGTGCCGGGCGTCGGTCCGGCGCCCACGCCGCTGCTGCTGCCGCACGGCTGGCCGGGCTCGGTCTTCGAGTTCCTGCACATCGTTCCGCGGTTGACCGACCCGGCGCGCTTCGGCGGCGATGCGCGCGACGCGTTCACCGTCGTCGCGCCGTCGCTGCCCGGCTTCGGCCTGTCGTTCGCGCCGGGCCAGAGGCGCTTCTCGGTCGAGCAGATGGCCGACACGTTCGCGACGCTGATGACCGTGCTGGGCTACCCGCGCTTCGCCGCGCAGGGCGGCGACTGGGGCGCGTTCGTCGTGTCGCGGCTCGCGCACGCATACCCGGACCGGCTGCTGGGCGTGCACGTGAACCTGCTGCCGGTGCGGCGTGACCCGGGCATGGTGCAGAGCCTGGCGCTCGACGACGTGATGTTTCTCAACGAACTGAAGCACTTCCTCGCCGAGGAGGTCGGCTACCAGGACATCCAGGGCACGAAGCCGCAGACGCTCGCGATCGCGCTGAACGACTCGCCAGCCGGGCTCGCGGCGTGGATCCTCGAGAAGTTCCACCGCTGGTCCGACTGCGACGGCGATCCGCGCAACGCGGTGCCGGTCGACGAACTGCTCGCCAACGTCACGCTGTACTGGGTCACGCAGAGCATCGGCGGGTCGATGTGGCCGTACCACGCGCGCCGCCACGGACGCTGGCCGATCCCGGACGTCGGCGGGGTGCGCATCCCGATGGGCTACGCCGAGTTTCCGAAGGAGATCCTGCATCCGCCGCGCTGGCTGGCCGAGAAGATGTTCACCGACATCCGCCGCTGGACGCAGCACGACCGCGGTGGACATTTCGCGGCGCTCGAGCAGCCCGACGTGCTCGCCCACGAGATCCGCGAGTTCTTCCGGCCGCTGCGCGGCTGACGCACGACGCGAAGGCGCGGCGTGCCGATGCACCGGTCGCGCCGTCGGTCCGCGGCCGATCGTGGAGTGGCGCCACGCGCCAGGCACCGCGGTCGCGAGACGCCTGGCAAGGTTCTCGCTACCGGCCGCGGTGCAGTTCGAAGCACGAGCAAGCTTCCGTGGCGGGACAGAACGCCGGTCGAGGCGTCGGGAGACCCTGGACGGGCCGCGATCGCGCGGCCCGTCGGCGGTTGACCGCGCACGCGAGGCGTCGCCTACCATGCGACGCACTGCGCGCCTCCCGCCTTCCCCACTCCCGAGTCCGTGCCCCCACCTCGCGAAAGCGTGATCCTCGTGCACGGACTGTGGCTCTCGGGCTGGGCGCTCGCGCCGCTGCGCGCCCGGCTGGAGCACGCGGGGTTCCGCGCCCCGAGCTTCAGCTATCACAGCCTGCGCGACGACCTCGACACCAACGCCCGTGAGCTGGCGCGCTTCGTCGACACGCACCGTGGCGCACGCACGCACGTGGTGGGGCACAGCCTGGGCGGCCTGGTCGCGTTGCGCATGCTGGCGCTGCTCGGCGCCGTGGTCGACGGGCGCGTGGTGCTGCTGGGCAGTCCGGTCGGTGGCAGCGCGGCCGCGCGGTCGGTCGAGCGGCTCCCGTTCGGCCGCGCGCTTCTGGGGCATTCGCTGCCCGAGTGGCTCGCGATGAAGCCGCCCGGTCCGGACGCCAGCCACGACGTCGGCGTGATCGCCGGGTCGCTGGGCACGGGCGCCGGGGTGCTGATCGCGGATCTGCCGGGGCTGCACGACGGCACCGTGACCGTCGACGAGACGCGCGTCGCGGGCATGCGCGACCACATCGTGCTGCCGGTGTCGCACACCGGCCTGCTCACCTCGGGGCGTGTCGCGCAGCAGGTGATCGCCTTCCTGCGCGACGGACAGTTCGATCGCGAGGCCGCGGCCGCGTGAAGCGTCCGCTGCTCGCGTCGTGCCTGCTGCTCGCGGCCGTGACGTCGGGCTGTTCGCACGCCGGCTACTGGTGGCAGGCCGCCCGCGGACAGCTCGCGCTGTGGCACGACGCGCGCCCGGTCGCGCAGTGGCTCGGCGACCCGGCGACACCGGCGGCGTTGCGCGACCAGCTGGTGCTCGCGCAGCAGATCCGCACCTGGGCGTCGACGGATCTCGCGCTCCCCGACAACGGCAGCTACCGGCGCTACGCACGCACCGGGCGGCCGTACGTGGTCTGGAACGTCGTGGCGGCGCCGGCGCTTTCGGTCGAGCCGCTGCAGTGGTGTTTCCCGATCGCCGGCTGCGTCACCTACAAGGGCTGGTTCGCGCAGGCCGACGCGCAGGCGTTCGGCGCCCGCCTCGCGGCCGAGGGGCACGACGTCTTCGTCTATGGTGTGCCCGCGTACTCGACGCTGGGCTGGTTCGACGATCCGCTGCTCGACACCTTCGTGCACTGGCCCCGGGTCGAGGTGGCGCGGCTGGTGTTCCACGAACTTGCGCATCAGCGCGCCTACGCACCGGGCGACAGCCTGTTCAACGAGTCGTACGCGACGGCCGTCGAGCGCGAGGGCGTGCGGCGCTGGGTCGCGGCGCACGGCGACCCGGCCGAGCAGCGAGCGTTCGACGCCGCCCGGGCGCGGCGCGCGCGCTTCGTAGAGCGCATCGTCGCGGCGCGCGAGGCGCTGGCGGGTGTCTACGCCTCGGGTCGTCCCGATCCCGAGCGCCTCGCCGCCAAGGCGCGCATCCTCGCGACGTTGCGCGCCGAGCTCGACGCACTCGAACCGCGACCGGACGGCGCGCCCCGGCCGTTCCTCGACGGCCCGCTCGGCAACGCCCACGTGGCGGCGGTCGCGACCTACGACGTCGGCGTGCCGGCCTTCGAGCGCCTGCTCGCGCAGCAGGGCGGCGACCTGCCCCGCTTCCATGCCGCGGTCGAGCGCCTGGCCCGCGGGCCCGACACCGCCCGCGTCGCGTTCCTGCAGGCGGCGGTGCGTCCGTGAACGGCAGCGTCCTCGCGCACCTCGGCGCGCCCAGCGCACCGTGCATCGTCGCGGCGCTGCTGATCCTGTCGGCGTTCGGCGCCGTGCTGGTGAAGTCGCGCTTTTCGGCGCCCGCGACCGTGCTGTTCGTCCTCGGGGCCATCGCGGCGGGCTGGCAGGTGTCGCTCGCGTTCCAGCTCGCCGCCGACGACATCGCGAGCCATCCGTGGCTCACCCGCACGTCGATGGTGCTCGTGTGCATGGTGCCGACCGTCGCGTATCACGCGGCCGCGCTGCTGTCGTACGACCTGCGCGATCGTCGCGGCTCGATCGTCGCGGCGTGGGTGACCAGCGGCTTCTTCGCCACACTGACGCTCGTGAGCCCGCTGATGGTGAGCAGCACGGTGCGTTACTCGTGGGGCAACTACTTCGAGTACGGCGCGGCAGGTATCCCGTTCGTGCTGTTCTGCGCGGTCGACGGGCTCGCGGCCCTCGTGCTGGTGTGGCGCCAGTGGCGCCGCAGCCCGAAGTGGTCGCGTGCGGCGCGCCGCAGCCGCCTGCTCGTGGCGGGCTTCGGCATCGGGTCCGTCGCGATGCTCGATCACCTCGCCGCATTCGGCATCGGGCTGTTCCCGGCGGGCGGGCTGTGGCTGGGCAGCGGCGGCGTGCTGATCGCGATCGCGGCGCTGCGCTACCGGCTCGCCGACATCACGCCCAGTGCCGCGGCCGAGCCGCTGCTCGAGCAGGTCTCCGACGGGGTCGTGATGGTCGATGCGGATCGCATCGTGCGGCTGGTGAACCCGGCGGCGGCCGACCTGCTCGGCCTCGCGCGCCCGACGCTGCTGCACGCGCGCGTGCCGGCCACGCTCGACGGCGTGCTGCCGGATCCCGCGCGGCTCGCGCCGTCGGGCGAGAGCGGCGTCCAGGTCGCCGAGATCGTGCATCCGACGCCCGACGGGCATCGCCGCGTGCTGTCGGTGTCGGCGCGTCGACCGACGGCCGCCGAAGGCGAGACCATCACCGTCTACACGCTGCGCGACGTCACCGCCGTGCGCGATGCCCCGCTGTCCGAAGTGGTGGCGGATCGCGCGCTGGTGCGCGAGCGCACCGAGCAGATGCTCGCGCAGGCGCAGCAGACGCGTCTGTGCGCCGCGGTGGCCGTGATCGACCCCGGAGCCGAGCCCGGCGGCGAGCCGGTCGGGGACATCGTCCGCCGGCTGCGCGCGGCGCTGCGCGGCCGCGACATGCTGCTGCGCCACGGCAGCCAGCTGCTGCTGCTGCCGGGACCGGTGCGCGACCGCAGCGCGGTGTCGTCGACGCTCGACCGGCTGGCCGGCGTGGCGCCCGGCCTCGCGGCCGGGGTCGCGATGTACCCGCAGGACAGCGAGGACGCACAGGAGCTGCTGCTGCGCGCGTGGGCGGCGCTCGACGCGCTGCGCGAGGGCGGCCGCGTGGGCGTGCGTTTCCACGACCGCGCGTTGCACCAGCGCACGCTGGCGCAGACCGGGCGCGAGGCGACGCTGCAGCGCGTGATCGCGGCCGGCAACCCGGCGTGGCGTTACGCGCCGCAGATCGACGTCGACCGACGTGCGGTCGGCGGGGTCGAGATTCTCTGGTGGACAGGCGATGCGCGGCAGAGCACCGAGCTCGCCGACAGCGCGATGCGAAGCCGCGATGTCGACATGCTGCGGACGTGGACCGACGCGATGCTCGACGGCGCGATCCGCTCGGCCGCGCGCCTGCGCAGTGCCGGCTTCGCGCTGCCCGTGACGGTCCCGGTGTCGCCGACCGGCCTGCTCGCGTCGACGCTGCTCGCGTCACCGGCCGAGTTCCTGCGCCGGCACGGACAACCGGCAAGCGCGGTGCGTATCGCGCTCACGCCGATGCAGGGCAACGACCGCTTCGCCGGAGCGCTGGCCGAGCGCACCGCGGGTCTGGTGCAGGCCGGGATCGCGCTCGACGTCGATCGCGTCGACGACGCGCCGTGGGCGGTCGACCAGTTCGTGCGCTGGGGCACGCGCCGGGTCCGCATCGACCTCGCGGCCTCCGCCGAGGCGGGGCCGCCGATGACCGCGCTCGCGGCGTTGCGGTCGCTCGCGCAGACGCTCGCGCTCGACATCGCCGCGACCGGTGTCGAGTCGCAGCTGCACGCGCAGGCCGCCCGGGCGCTCGGCATCTCGCTGCTGCAGGGGGCCTTCGTCGCGCCGCTGGTCGACGGCACCGAACTGATCCGCACGCTGCCCGCGCTCACGCACCTGCTGGGCGATCCCGACCACATCCTTCCGATATAGTCGTTTCGAGCATCCACGAGGCTTCCCGATGGCAGACGACACCTCGATCGACACGTTGCGGCGGATCCTCGCCACTCATCGGACCATCGCGGTGGTCGGCCTGTCGGCGCAGTGGCATCGGCCGAGCTACTTCGCGGCCAAGTACATGCTGGAGCACGGCTACACGATCATCCCGGTCAACCCGACCGTCGACGAGATCATGGGCCTGAAGTGCATGCCCTCGCTCGAGGCGATCCCCGGCCCCGTCGACATCGTCGACTGCTTTCGTCGCACCGAGGAGATCCCCGCCATCACCGAGAGCGCGATCGCGATCGGTGCCAAGGTGCTGTGGATGCAGCTCGGCATCGTCCACGCGGCGGCGAAGGCGCGTGCGATCGCGGCCGGTCTCGAGGTGGTGATGGACCGGTGCGTGAAGATCGAGCACGCGCGGCTGTTCGGCGGGCTCAACTGGGTCGGCGTGAACACCCGCGTCGTGTCCAGTCGCCGGCCGCGCTTCCTGCCGTACTGAACCCGTGATGCCGCCCGCCCGCGCGGCGCACGCGCGCCCGCGCGTGTCGTGC
>JALORJ010000077.1 GCA_025459035.1 Burkholderiales bacterium | reverse complement strand
GCCAGATCGAGGTCAGCAGCAAGGTCGACTGGCTGGACGGCCGCGGCGTCGCGACGCTGGCCGTGTACGACATCGTCCGGCGCAACCTCGCGATCACCGACCCGCTCAACGCGGCGGCCGTGCTGCCGGTGGGCGAGCAGTCGTCGCGCGGGGTCGAGCTCAACGCCGCGGTGCGCGCGACGCCGCGCCTGCTGCTGCAGGGCAATGCGGCATACGTCGACGCGCAGTTCGACCGCTTCGTCGAGTCGGTCGGAACGCCCGCGGTCGCGGTCTCGCGCGCCGGCAACACGCCGCTGAACGTGCCGTCGGTCGTCGCCAACGCGTGGGCGACGTGGACCGTGGCGCCGGGCTGGGATGCGAGCGTCGATGTGCGCCACGTCGGAGCCGTGTTCACCAACACCGCCAACACGACCAGCGCATCGGCGTACACGCTGCTCGGTGCGTCGCTGGCGGTGCAGGCCAGCCGCGACACGCGCGTGATCCTGCGCGGGCGCAACCTGACCGACCGCGTCTATGCGCAGTGGACCACCGGCGCGCCGATGTTCTTCCTGGGCATGCCGCGCACGTTCGAGGCGGTCGTGCAGATGCAGTTCTGACCCGCGCCACGCGGCCGCTGCCGCCGCGCGGGCACGCCGCCGCCGCCGCCGCCGACCCGAACCGCCGCCTTCGCCTTCGCTCCCCTCGCACGCCGATGCGTCGCTTCACCTATCTGCTGCACCGCTGGCTCGGCATCGCCGTGTGCGTGCCGATGCTGCTGTGGTTCGTGTCGGGCGTCGTGATGATGTACGTCGGTTATCCGAAGCTCTCGACGGCCGAGCGCATGGAGCGGCTGCCGGCGCTCGAGCCGCAGCGGGTGCGGGTCGACCTGGCGGCGGCGCTCGCGGCCGCCGCGCTCGACGCCCCGCCGAAGTCCGTGCGACTGACGAGCGTCGGCGGGCAGCCGCGCTGGATCTTCGAGGTCGACAAGGCGCGCGTGCTGGCCGTCGATGCCACGACCGGCCGGCGCATCGCCACCGTGACGTCGGTCGACGCCGTCGCGGCCGTCGAGGCGTTCGCGCCCGGCGCCGGCGCACGCGCCGCGGGCACGCTGCGCGAGGACGCCTGGACGCACTCGCGCGCGCTCGACGTGCACCGCCCGCTGCACGTCGTGCAGACCGACGACGTCGACCGCACGCGCTGGTACGTGTCGAGCGCGACCGGTGAAGTCGTGCGCGATGCCACCGCCGCCGAGCGCGGCTGGAACTGGGTCGGCGCGTGGCTGCACTGGATCTACCCGCTGCGCGGCGGGGTCGTCGACAGCGCGTGGCACGACGTCGTGGTGTGGCTGTCGGTGGTGGCGACGCTGCTGACCGTCACCGGTCTGGTCGTCGGCGTGTGGCGCTGGCGCTTCGCGGGCCGCTACCGCAACGGCTCGAAGTCGCCGTACCGGCAGGCGATGCCGCGCTGGCACCACCTGACCGGGCTCGCCGGCGGCGCGCTCGCGCTGACGTGGATCTTCAGCGGCCTGATGTCGATGAACCCGTGGAAGGTGTTCGACAGCCACGCCCACGGCGGCCCGCCGGCGGTCGACACGGCAGCGTTCGCGGGCGGGCCGCTGGTCGCGTCCGCGTTCGACCTGTCGCCGGCCGACGCGCTGACGCGCTTCGCGGCCGACCGCTTCGCCGTGCGCGAGCTCGAATGGCGGCGTGTCGACGGCGCCGGGTGGATCGTCGCCACCGGCGCCGGCTGCCGCACGCGGGTACTGCGCGCGACGCGCGACGCGGTCGTCGCGACCGGCTTCGACTTCGCTGCACTGACGACGCTCGCGGCGCGGCTGCTGCCGACCGCGCGCGTGGCCGAAACCACCACGCTGGTCGCGCACGACTTCTGGTGGTACGAGCGCGCACCGCACACCATGCTGGGCCACGTCGAGCGCCGCCTGCCGATGCTGCGCATCGTGTTCGACGACCCGCACGCGACGTGGGTGCACATCGATCCCGCCACCGGCAGCGTCGTTGGCGTTCTCGACCGCCGCGGCCGCGTGAAGCGCGTGCTGTTCGCACTGCTGCACAGCTGGGACTGGCGGCCGCTGCTCGCGAACCGCCCGGTGTGGGACGTCGCGCTCGTGCTGGGCAGCGCCGTCGGCATCGGCCTGTCCGCGACCGGGGTCGTCGTCGGCTGGCGGCGCCTGCGCGGTGTGCGCCCGGTGCGGATCTGAGGCGGGATGCGGCGGGCGACTACACCCGGTACGGCACGTCGACGAACGCGAACTTCGTCTTCGGAAAGTCCTTCGTGTTTCGCGTGACCAGGCGCAGACCGAGGTGCATCGCGGTCGCGGCCTGGAAGGCATCGGGCAGCTTCAGGGCCGACAGACAGCGCAGACCGGCGGCGAGATCCGCGATGGCCGCGTCGACCGGGACGAAGGCGAACGACGCCACCAGTGCCACGACGTCCGCCGGGACCGGGGGCGCATATCCGGCGAACACTTCGGCGCGAGTCACTGCCGACACCGCGCAGGCGTCACCGCGATCGACGAGGTATCGCGTGGCCCGGTCCACCCCGTTGAAATGATCGATCAGGATCACCGAATCCAGCAGGAGGTTCATCGCTTCGGCCGGCGCGCGCGAGCTGCGGCGGGCGCGTCGCGCGGGTCGGCGGCGGGTGCACCGGAAGGCCGGTGGTCCCAGTCGGCACGGATCGCGCGCTGCCACGCGAGTCCGTCGCCGTTGGTCCAGGTGCCGCGGGTGCGCTCGAGCAGCTGCTCGCGCGACGGCCGGCGTGCGGCGGTCTGATCGACCCGGTAGCGCTCGACCGCTTCACGCACGAGATCGGTCATCGAGCGCCCGGTCTCGCGCGCCTGATCGTCGAGCCACGCCTTCGCGTCCGGAGCAAGGCTGATGACGGTCCGGATCATGTCGCATCCCCTTGGCTGATATCAGTATTCCACCAAAACGATATCACCGATCCGACCGTGCCGCGCGCCGCGATGCAGCCTGCGCGCAGCACCGTCTTGTGCCGCTCGCCCTTCGCGCCCCCGCCCGCGCCCGCTACGATCGGGTGTTCCCGGCATCACGTGTTGTCAGCAGCCCCGCGTCTTCGCTTCGTGCGTCGCGCGCCGGTAGTTCTCGACCGAAGGCGGCTTGCGTGCGTCATGCATGCCGGCTGCGCCGGTCGCACGGTGCCCCGACTCCAACTTTCCCCATGGCTGAAGAAGACGACGACCTCCTCGACGGCGAAGACGAAGACTTCGGCTGCCGTCAGACCCTGCAGATCTCCGGCGACGCGCAGCAGCTCGCCACGTTCCGGCGCGAGCTGGAGGAGTCCGAGCGCTGGGGCAACGAGCTCGACTGGTTCCTGCGCTTCGGCGACTTCGATCCGGTTCCCGAGCATCTGTTCGCCGATGCCGCCCGCACGATGGGCAGGCTGTGCGCCTACCTGCGCGAGCGCTGGGGCGACTACGCCGACTCGAGCCACCCGGTGACGGTGCTCAACGAGGCCGACGACAGCGTCTCGTACGAGTTCTGGACCAGCCGGACCCCGGTGCTCGGGCTCGTGCGGATGCTGTCCGACGAGTACCGCAAGCTGCGCTTCACCCTCGACTACGCGTATCCCGACGCCACCGGCTACGACGGCCGCGTCGTCTACGAGAAGGGCGAGATGGGCGAGGGGCTCGAGGAAACCTACGAGTACATGTCGCACGCCGACTTCGAGGAGTTCGCCGGCTTCGAACTGCCGTCGGGCGAGATCGTCGTGCACTGCCAGAGCCGCGGGGGATCGCGCACCACGATCCCCGACATGAAGGCGGGCAAGTGGGACCTGTCGTTCGCGGTCGAGACCGCGCTGAAGTGGGGCCAGGCCGCGGTGAGCTTCTTCGTCTGGCACCACGACGCCTATACCTGCGACGTCGAGTCGTACAAGGGCATGGACACCTTCACCGTCACGGTGAACTTCGAGCGCACCGAACTGGGCGACGCCGCCAAGCCGGTGGTCGTCGCGCTGGTCGACGGGGCGAAGGCGGCCGAAGTGCCGGACTTCGAGCACTCGATCACCAACACCGAGCACCAGTCGCGGCGGATCTCGATCGTCCCCGGCGGCCTGATGCTGGAGCTGGCCCGGTGCGACCGGCTGGCCGATCCGTACTGGCACATCGACCAGCTCAAGCTGCGCTGCTACCGCGACGCGTCGCGCAAGGTCGTCGCGATCGTGTTCGACATCGTCGCCGACGCGACCCAGCGCCCGGCGCATCCGCCGCAGCCGCGCGTCAAGGGCGGCAAGGTCTACCTGTTCCCGGAAAGCAAGACGCGCCACTGACCGGCGCGCAAGCGTCGACCCGCCTCGCGTCGCGCCCGCGGCACCCCGGTCGCCGGCGCCCGCGCCCGGCCGCGGGGTGGCTGCCGGGCGGCCGTCAGCGCCCGATCGCCCGCTCGGCGCGCTTCGCGTAGACCCGCATCTCGTTGGCGACCTGCTGGTCGCCGCGGCGCTGCGCGACGTCGACGCCGTGCCGCCACGCGTCGAGGGCCTGGACGAAGTCGCCGGCCGCCTCGTGCGCCTTGCCGAGCAGCTTCCAGGCGGCCGAGTACTCGGGGTCCAGCACGACGGCCTGCGCGAGGTGGGCGACGGCCTTCACCGCTTCGCCGCGCCCGAGGTAGGCGTTGCCGAGCCCGAACCGCAGCAGCGCGCTGTCGCGGCCGTCGGCCAGCATCTTCTCGAGCGCTTCGATCATCGCGGGGGCGTCCGGCCGCGGCGGTGCGGCGCCCGGCGGATCGGGTGGCACGCCCGAGCGGGTGGGGCGGACGGCTTCACGGGCGCCTAGATCTCGATCTGCGTGCCGAGCTCGACCACGCGATTGGTCGGGATGTTGAAGAACTCGGTCGCGCTGGCCGAATTGCGCGACATCGCGGCGAAGAGCTTCTCGCGCCACAGCGCCATGCCGGCCTCGCGCGTCGGCACGATGGTCTGGCGCGACAGGAAGAACGACGTCTCCATCATCGAGAACGCGATGCCGGCGGTGTTCGGCAGCTGCAGCGCGGCCGGCAGGTCCGGACTGTCCTTGAAGCCGAAGTGCACGTTCATGCGATAGAAGCCCGTGCCGAGGTCCTCGATGTCGAGGCGCTGCGCGTCGGTGACGTACGGCACGTCCTCGGTCAGCACCGTCAGCAGCACGATGCGCTCGTGCAGCACCTTGTTGTGGTTCAGGTTGTGCAGCAGCGCGTGCGGCACGCCTTCGCGGCCCGCGGTCAGGAACACCGCCGTGCCGGGGACGCGGGTCGGCGGATGCACCGCGATCGACGCAAGGAACGGCTCGAGGGGGATGGCGCCCGGGCGCAGGCGGTCGAACAGGATGCTGCGGCCCTGCCGCCACGTCGCGATCAGCGTGAACACCGCGAGCGCGATGATCACCGGGAACCACCCGCCCGCGAGCAGCTTGACCGAGTTGGCGCCGAAGAACGCCAGATCGACCGCGAGGAAGCTGCCCGACACCGCCAGCGCGACCGGGCGCGGCCACTTCCAAAGTCGCGAGAACACGAAGAACAGCAGGACCGAGTCGATCGCCATCGTGCCGGTGACAGCGATGCCGTACGCCGACGCGAGCGACGACGACGAGCGGAAGCCCAGCACCAGCGCGATCACCGCGGCCAGCAGCACCCAGTTGATCCACGGCATGTACACCTGCCCGATCTCGCGCTCGGACGTGTGATGCACCGCCAGGCGCGGGCAGTAGCCCAGCTGGATCGCCTGCCGCGTGAGCGAGTACGCGCCCGAGATGACGGCCTGCGACGCGATCACCGTCGCCACGGTCGCGAGCCCCACCATCGGGTACAGCGCCCACCCGGGCACCATGCGATAGAACGGATGCTCGAGCGCCGACGGGTCGTCGAGCAGCAGCGCGCCCTGGCCGAAGTAGTTCAGCACCAGCGCCGGCAGCACGAACGCGAGCCACGCGAGGCGGATCGGTTTGCGGCCGAAGTGGCCCATGTCGGCGTACAGCGCCTCGGCGCCGGTGACCGCGAGGATCACCGTTCCCAGCGCGAGGAAGCCGGCGAGCCGGTTGGTCACGAAGAACTGCACGGCCCACGCCGGATTCAGCGCCATCAGCACGTGCGGGTTCACGATGATGTGCGTGACGCCGAGCACCGCGAGGATCACGAACCACGCGGCGGTGACGGGCCCGAAGAACGCACCGACCGTCGCGGTGCCTTTGAACTGCACGACGAACAGCCCGATGATCACCACGATCGTGATCGGCAGGACGTATGGGTCGAGCACCGGGGTGGCGACCTGCAGGCCCTCGACGGCCGACAGCACCGAGATGGCCGGCGTGATCATGCTGTCGCCGTAGAACAGCGCGGCGCCGAACATGCCCATCACCATCAGCAGCAGCCGCTCGCGCGAGCCGCGTTCGGTGGTGCCGACCACCAGCGCCATCAGCGCCATGATGCCGCCCTCGCCGCGGTTGTCGGCGCGCATCACGAAGATCACGTACTTCAGCGTGACGATCACGAGCAGCGACCAGAACACCAGCGACAGCACGCCGAGCACGTTGTCGTGCGACAGCGCCACGGCGTGACTGCCGCCGAAGGCTTCCTTCATCGCGTACAGCGGGCTGGTGCCGATGTCGCCGAACACCACGCCGATGGCGCCGAGCGCCAGCGCCGGCAGGCTCTGCTTGTGGACGGTCGTGTGGGGATCGGGCGGTGACCCCCCGGGTGCGGGTTCGCCCGCCGCAGGCGCGTCCCGACACGCATCGTCGTCGGGGGCGGGGTGCGCGGCCGCGCCGGCCGCAGGTGCAGCAGGATCTGGCTGTCCGATGGGTGCAGAAGTCATCGAGACGGACGCCGTGTCACGAGGGAGCGGCAGGGTAGCACGCAGGTTTTCGCCGTGCTGCATCGCAAAAATCGCGGCTTGACGGCGCCGCTGCCGCCAGTGGAAGCGGCGGTGCCCCGCGCGGTGGATGCATGCCCGGCGGCGCGCCGCCTACGATCGGGCGCGCTGCTGCCCTTCCGGTCCCGATGCCTGCCGTCCCCCGCTCCGCGTCCCGCCCCCGTGCCGCGAACGCTCCCGAACCGGGCGCCGCGACCGACCGCGCGCCGCCGCTGCCGGGCCTCACGTCGGCCACGGCCCGCAGCCTCGCGCGGCTCGGGGTGCAGCGGTCGTTCGACCTCGTGCTCCACCTGCCGCTGCGCTACGAGGACGAGACGCGCGTCGTGCCGATCGCGCAGGCGCCCCACGGCGCCGTCAGCCAGGTCGAAGGCGTCGTCGTCGATGCGCAGGTGAAGTTCCGCCCGCGCCGGCAGCTGGTCGTGCGCGTGGAGGACCCGAGCGGCGGTGTCACCGTGCGGCTGCTCAACTTCTGGCCGAGCCAGCAGCAGCAGCTCGCGCCCGGACGGCGCGTGCGGCTGGCGGGCGACGTGAAGCAGGGCTTCTTCGGCGCCGAGATGGTCCATCCGCGCATCCGCGTCGTCGCCGAGCACGCTCCGCTGCCGGACCGGCTCACGCCCGTCTACCCGACGACGGCCGGCCTGTCGCAGTTCGCGCTGCGGGCGGCGGTGACGGCCGCGATGAAGCACGCCGACCTGACCGACACGGTGCCGGCCGAGGCCCGCGCGCCGCTGGGTCTGCCCGCCTTCGACGCGGCGGTGCGCCTGCTGCACGACCCGCCGCCGGAGGTTGCGCTCGACGCGCTCGAGTCGCGCCGCCATCCGGCATGGCAGCGGATCAAGTTCGACGAACTGCTCGCGCAGCAGCTGTCGATGCGCCAGCACCGGCAGCGCCGAGACGCGCGCCGTGCGCCGGTCATCGCGACCGCCGGGGCGGCGTCGGCGCGGCTCGCGGCGCAGTGCGGCTTCACGCTGACCGACGCGCAGCAGCGCTGCGTGGCCGAGATCCGCCGCGACCTCGCGCGCACGAGCCCGATGCAGCGCCTGCTGCAGGGCGATGTCGGCAGCGGCAAGACCATCGTCGCCGCGCACGCGGTCGTCACCGCGGTGGAGGCGGGCTGGCAGGTGGCGGTGATGGCGCCGACCGAGATCCTCGCCGAACAGCACCACGCACGGTTTCGTCAGTGGCTCGCACCGCTCGGGCTGCATGTCGCGTGGCTGGCCGGCAGCCTCGGGGCGAAGGCGAAGCGCGAGGCGCTGGCGGCGGTCGAGTCCGGACAGGCGCAGGTGGCCGTCGGTACTCACGCGCTGTTCCAGGACGCCGTGGTCTTCGACCGGCTCGCGCTCGCGATCGTCGACGAGCAGCACCGCTTCGGCGTGCATCAGCGCCTTGCGCTGCGATCGAAGGGCGAGGCCGCCGATCTGGTACCGCACCAGTTGATGATGAGCGCGACCCCGATCCCGCGCACGCTCGCGATGAGCTTCTACGCGGACCTCGACGTGTCGGTGATCGACCAGCTGCCGCCGGGTCGCACGCCGGTCGTGACCCGTCTGCTGTCGGCCGCCCGCCGCGCCGAGGTCGAGCAGCGCGTGCGCGACGCGTGCCTGGCCGGGCAGCAGGCGTACTGGGTGTGCCCGCTGATCGAGGAATCGGAGCAGCTGCAGCTCAAGACGGCCGAGGACACGTTCGCGGTGCTGTCGGCGACGTTCCCGGAGCTGCGCGTGGGCCTCGTGCACGGCCGGCTGCCGGCGGCGCAGAAGGCCGCGACGATGGACGCGTTCAAGCACAACGCGTTGCAGCTTCTGGTGGCCACGACCGTGATCGAGGTCGGTGTCGACGTGCCGAACGCGACGCTGATGGTCATCGAGCACGCCGAGCGCATGGGGCTCTCGCAGCTGCACCAGCTGCGCGGACGGGTCGGGCGTGGCCGCGCCGAGTCGGCGTGCATCCTGCTGTTCCAGCCGCCGGTGTCCGACACCGCGCGGGCGCGCCTGCAGGTGATCCGCGAGAACGACGACGGCTTCGTGATCGCCCAGGAAGACCTGAAGCTGCGCGGACCCGGCGAGCTGCTCGGCGCGCGCCAGAGCGGCGTGCCGATGCTGCGCTTCGCCGATCTCGACGCCGACGCCGCGCTGCTCGACGCGGCGCGCGCGGTGGCCGACCGCATGCTCGCGACCGATCCGTCCGCGGCGCA
>JALORJ010000076.1 GCA_025459035.1 Burkholderiales bacterium | reverse complement strand
ACCATGAACCGCCCCGCAGCATCCCGGGATGCGTGACTTCCATCCAGACGTAGCCGCCGTAGAGCAGCAGGAAGGCGAACGCGACCCCGGCGAACACGTGCACCGGATGCTCGCGCACCCAGTCCGCCGTCGCGGCAGATCGACCCGCGACCCGCGGCGCCGAGGCGCCGGCCGCCAGCACCGATGCCGCCTGGCGCGGAGAAGGCGCGTCGAGCTCCGGCGCGGGGGGCGATGCGGGGGCGCGCGGCGTGGACGGTGTCGGTCGGGCGACGGGCTCCGCGTCGCGCCGCGGCGGCGCGCTCGGGGTCACCGGCGCGAGATCGAAGTCGCCCGGTTCGAGTTCGAGCATCCCGCTGCCGGCGGGCGCGGGCGGAGGACTCGGCGCGGCGGGCGCGGGCGTCGTCGGGTCGGCCGCCGGCTCGGCGCCGCCCGCTTCGCGCGTGCGCGCCGCCTTCTGCAGGGCCTGCAGCAGCAGGCTCATTTCGCCACCGCGTCGCCCGGATACGGCGGCCAGGCGGCGCCGGTGCCGCTGGGGACCTCGAAGTCGGCGGGTCGGGGCAGCTTCGCGCGCAGGAACCGCAGCTCGTCGCTGTCGATCGACGGCGACTTCACGACGACCGGGCGCAGGAAGATCACCAGCTCGGTCTTGAGCGCCTGATCGTTGCGATACGCGAACGCATCGCCGACGCCGCGCAGGTTGCCCAGCCCGGGCACCTGGTCGCGCTCGCGCCGGATCTCGTCCTTGATCAGCCCGCCGAGCACCGCCGTCTGCCCGCTCTGCAGCTGAAGCACCGACTCGATCTCGCGGATCTCGACGATCGGCACGAGGTTCTGCACGGTGGTCAGCACCGGGTTCGGGTCGATCGCCTGCCCCACCTGGCTGGTCACGGTCGGCCGCACCGTCAGCGTGACGGTGCCGTTCTCGTTGATCTGCGGCGTCAGCGCCATGATCAGGCCGATCGGCACGGTGCGCGCGGTGGTGGTGGTGGCTGTTACGTTGGTTCCTCCACCGATACCTGCCTGTGACACTTGCTGCTGGATCTGGAAGTACACGACGTTGCGCACGACCTTCAGCAGCGCCGTCTGGTTGTTGATCGCCATGACCTTCGGGCTCGACAGCACGCGCGTGGTGCCGAACTGCTCGAGCAGCTTGAGCGTCCCGGTGATGCCGCCCGGCTGGTTGCTGGTGGCGTAGCCGAGCACGAAGTTCGGCGGGTTCACGAGGTTGGTCGCGGTCATCGACGACTGCAGCGTGAGCCCGGCACCGGCGGTGGCGATGCGCTGCCAGTCGACGCCGGCCTGGTACTGGCGGGACAGTTCGACCTCGGCGATCGTCGCCTCGATCAGCACCTGCCGCGACGCCGTCGCGAGCACGTTGTCGAGATACTCCTGCACGAGCAGATGCTGCTTCTCGCTCGCCATCACGGTGACGGTGCCGGCGACGGCGTTGACGGCGACCTCGTTGGTGATGTCGCCCGGGAGCGCGAGCGGCGCCTGGTTGTCGAAGGCACTCGCGAACAGGTCCTTCGCGTTCGCACCGGCCCGCGCCACCGCCTCGGCCTGCGCGATGCGTTCCTCGCGCTGGGCGCGCAGCGCCTCCCCGCGCGCCGCACGCTCGTCGGAAGACAGCGTCTGCGAGCGCGTGGCCGCGAGGATCGCGCGGACGTTCTTCTCGAGCACTTCCCAGAAGTCGTTCTTCGAGCGCGTGGTGACCGTGGTGCTCGACGAGTTCGAATTGCCTCCCGCGCCGCCGCCGCCGGTACCGCCGCCTCCACCCCCCGCGCCGCCCTGCGTCACGGTCGCGATCTGGCCGGTCACGGCCACGGTCGACTCGGTCTCGCGCACCGCGTTGACGTAGTTGACGCGGTAGGTCTTCACGAACGGCGCGTCGGGGACCACGTGGATCGTGCGGCCTTCCTGCTTCCAGCGCAGGTTGGTCTGGCGCGCGACGCGATCGAGGATCGACGGCAGCGTCTCGTCGATGGCGTTCAGGCTGACGAGCCCCTGCAGCCCGGGATGCACGTCGATGTTCTGGCGCGTGTCGCGCGCCAGCGCGAACAGCAGTTCCTTCACCGGCACGTCGGTGACCACGACGCTGTAGGTCGGGAGCTTGACCGGCGGCTTCGGCGGCGGCAGCGACGGCCGGGTGACGGGCGCCGGGGCGTCGTCGCCGGCACCCGCCTCGGGCGCCACACGCTCCTGTGACAGGTGCTGGTCCGAGACCGGAAACTTCGGCGGCGCATAGCCTGCGCACCCGGCCACGAGCAGCACGAGGCCGATCGCGGCGAACGTCCGCCCGCCGCGCCGGGCGGCGGACGCGGATCGGGACGACCGGTGCGGTGCGACGAGTGG
This sequence comes from Burkholderiales bacterium, assembly GCA_025459035.1. Lineage (GTDB taxonomy): Bacteria > Pseudomonadota > Gammaproteobacteria > Burkholderiales. The sequence continues at coordinate 6,748 of JALORJ010000076.1, read as the reverse complement.
ATCCATGCAGCGTGCCGCGAGCAGCCCTCTCGAGCGGCGGCGAGGCCGCGTCACGCCGGAGCGCGCGCGGCGCTGCGCGCCGTGTCCAGTTCGGCGCGGATGCCCCGCACCGTGCGGTGATACGGCCCGAACTGGCGAACCGACTCCGGCAGCTGCGCGATCGCCGCGCGAGCGGCGCTCAGCGTCGGATAACTGCCGTAGGCGACCGACATGGACGGACGCGTACCCGCCAAAGTACGGTACACATAAATCCTTTCTGTATCAAACGATTTCGAGAGATTCTTCAAATACTGGATGAGGTACTGCTCGTCGTCCGTGTTGAGCAGCTGGATGGTGTAGGTGTCGGGGTCCGCGGTGTCGAGCCAGCGTCGCGTCGACACGATCCGCCGCGCGATCGGGGACGGCGGCGACCCCTCGGGTGGCGGCGCTGCCGACGGCCGCTGCGCGTGCTCCAGCGTCTCGCGAAACGCGTCGGGCGCCGGTTCGCTCAGCTCCTGCGCGATGCGCAGATGCGCCACCGGTGCCGCCGACGGCGGCGCGACCTGCGTCGGTTCGGTGGCGGCGGGTGTCGGGGCGCGCCCGTCGAGACCGTCCGCGAGCGCGAGCGGCAGGGCGGCGCGCGGCGTGACCGGCCCGGAGGTCGGCGCCGGCGTGGGAGGCGTCGCGCGGACCGACCACACCGCACCGAAGATCACCAGCACCAGTGCCGCGCCGAACGCGGCCCAGGCCCAGCGCGGCACGGCGCGTAGCGCGGCCAGACCGCCGACCGCACCGGCCACCCCGCGGTTGAACTCGCTGTCGCCGACGGCCGTACGCACGTGACGCAGCTTCAGCGTATGGGTGTTGTCCGCGAAGGCCGAGAGCAGCGTCTTGTCCGCGATGATGTTCACGCGGCGCGTGAGCCCGGCGCTGGCCCGCGCCACGGCACGGATCACGGGGCCCGGGAACAGGTCCGGCCCGCGGTAGCCGGCCGCGTGCAGGCGAAACGCGAGGTAGTCGCGGATCTGCCCTTCGGACAGCGGCGACAGATAGAAGCTGTGGGTGATGCGCTCGCGCAGCTGACGGATGCTCGGGTTGCGCAAGTTCTCGTCGAGCTCCGGCTGCCCGAACAGCACGATCTGCAGCAGCTTGTCGTGGTCGGTCTCGAGGTTCGACAGCAGCCGGATCTCCTCGAGGGTCGCGAGCGGCATGCCCTGCGACTCCTCGACGAAGACGACCACCTGGCGACGTGCCGCGTGCCGCTGCAGCAGGTGATCCTGCAGCGCGTGCATCACTTCCAGCCGGGTGGCGTCGCGTCGCACCGGAAGCTGCATCTCGAACGCGATCGCGTGCAGGATCTCGTCCGGCGGCACGTTCGGATTCGCGAGGTAGACGATGTCGACGCTGCCGGCCAGCCGCTGCTGCAGCACGCGGCACAGCATCGTCTTGCCGCTGCCGACTTCGCCGGTCACCTTGACAATGCCTTCGCCTTCGCGGATCGCGTAGATCAGCGCCTCGAGCACCGCCCCGCGGTTGCCGCCTTCGAAGAACACCCCGGTGTCCGGCGTGATGCGGAACGGGGCGTGGCGCAGGCCGAAGAACTGGTAGTACACGCGGGCAGGCCCTCAGGCGGCCGGACGCGCCGGCGGTTCGCGACCCGCCGACTGCAGGCGCCCGTACAGCGTCGTGCGCTGCACGCCGAGCAGCCGCGCGGCCTGGGCGAGATTGCCGCCGGTCAGGTCGAGCGCGGCATCGATGAAGTGGCGCTGCAGCGCCTCGAGTTCCGCGTCGAGGTCGATCGGGCCGCGCGTCTCGAGCCACGCGCGCGCCTGCGCCGTCGAAAGCATGCCCGGGGGGGCGGCCGCGACGTCGGCGCCGGCCGTCCCCGCGGCATCGAGGTCGAACTCCTCGAGCAGCGCGGCCCGGTCGACCGTACGACCCGCGTGGCGCGTGACGAGGCGGATCACGATGTTGCGCAGTTCGCGCACGTTGCCGGGGAACGCATAGGCGTCCCACAGCGCCTCGGCATCGGCGGCGAGCGTGAACGGCGCCGTGCCGGCCTGGGCCGCGAAGCGCGCCGCGAAGTGGTCGCGCAGCAGTCGCTTGTCGGCGTCGAGCTCGCGCAGCGGCGGGACCTGGATCGTGAAGACCGACAGGCGGTGATACAGGTCGATGCGGAAGCGGCCGTCACGCGCCTCGTGGCGCAGGTCGCGGTTGGTGGCCGCGACAACGCGGGCGCGGCTGGTCCGGGTGCGGGTCTCGCCGACGCGCTGGAACTCGCCGTTCTCGAGCACCCGCAGCAGCTTCGCCTGCAGATCGAGCGGCAGCTCGCCGATCTCGTCGAGGAACAGCGTGCCGTCGTCCGCGTCCTCGAAATAGCCGGCGCGTGCGCCGGTCGCGCCGGTGAAGGCGCCGCGGGCGTGCCCGAACAGCGTCGGCTCGACCAGCGATGCGGAGATCGCCGCGCAGTTGAGCGCGAGGAACGGCCGTGTCGCGCGCGGCCCCTCGCGGTGCAGCGCTTCGGCGACGCGCTCCTTGCCGGTCCCGGACTCGCCCTCGATCAACACCGGGAACGGCGATGGCGCGGACTGGCGGATCTGCTCGCGCAGTCGGCGGATCGGCGGGCTCGTGCCGATGAGTCCTGCGATGTCACCGCGTTCAGGCGTGGGGTCGAAACGCAGCGTCGCCAGCAGCCGGCGCTTGAGTTCTTCCGGCGCGCACGGCTTCGCGACGAAGTCGACCGCCCCCAGCGTGCGGGCGTGGCGGGCGTGGGCCTCGTCGTGCTGACCCGACAGCACGACGATGCGCACGTCCGGCGACGCGGCGACGAGGTCGGCGATCAGGCGGAAACCCTCGTCGGGTCGGTGCGGCAGCGGCGGCAGGCCGAGATCGACGAGCGCGAGCGGCGGCACGCGTTCGATCTGCGCGAGCAGCGTGCGCACGTCGGCGCGCGACGCCGCGGCGAAGACGTTGAAGTCACGCGACAGCGCGAAATCCAGCGTGTCGGTGATCAGCGGATCGTCGTCGACGACCAGCAGGTCGGGTTTCGCGGCAGTGGTCACGGCGTGGGCAGGAGTCTCCCCCTCGGGCAGGACCTCGCGGGCATTCTGCCAGCAGCCACCCGCGCGGGCGTCATGGCGCGGGGGTCGCGATGAGCCGCAGGAAGGCGGCTTCGAGGGTGTCGGCGCCGGTGACGTCGCGCAACGCGGCCGGCGGCCCGACGAAGCGCACGCGTCCGGCGTGCAGCACAGCCATCGTGTCGCACATCTCGTCGACGTCGGCGAGCGCGTGCGACGTCATCAGCACCGTGGCGCCGTGCGCATGCCGCTGCCGCAGCGCCGCCTTGAGCCGGGCGCGCGCGGCGGGATCGAGCCCGCTGCCGGGTTCGTCGAGGATCAGCAGCGGTCGCTGCGACGCGAGGCAGGCGGCGAGGCCGAGCTTCTGCGTCATGCCCTTCGAGAACGTGCGCACCGGCCGGTCCAGCACGGCGCGGTCGAGGTCCAGCTCGGCCAGCAGCTGCTCGGCGCCGCCGCGGTCCCAGGGGCGCCCGTGCAGCCGCGCGAGCAGCGCGAGGAAGTCCGCGCCGGTCGCGTGATGCGGGGCCTGGAAGCGCTCCGGCAGGAACGCAAGGTGCCGACGCGCAGCCGGGTCGCGGGACGACTCGCCGAAGATCGCGATGTCGCCGCCGTCGGGGCGGCTGGCGTCGAGCAGCGCCCGGATGAGTGTGGTCTTGCCGGCGCCATTGACGCCGACCAGCCCGAACACCCGACCCGCCGGCACGTCGAGATCGACGCGGTCGAGCGCCAGGAAGGCGTCGAAGCGACGTGTGACGCCGCGCACCCGCACCGCGGGAACCGGGGACGCTTCGGTGGCGGCGACGGGCATCTCTGCAACGTAGCGGATGCGCCGGGCCCGGGCAATGTCGCGGCATGGCACGCATGCCGTCGCGCCCCGGGCGGCGCAGGGGGCGCTGACTACAATGCGGGCGCTGCTCTTCCCCCGGCCTGCCTTGAGCTCATCCGACCTCGTCGAACTGCGCGACGTCACGTTCGCGTACGACACCCGCCCGATCCTGTCCGGGATCCGCATGCGCTTTCCGCGCGGCAAGGTGGTCGCGATCATGGGCGGCAGCGGCTGCGGCAAGACCACGGTGCTGCGTCTCATCGGCGGACAGCTGCGGGCCACGGCAGGCTCGGTGATCGTCGACGGCGTCGCGCTCGAGGGTCTGCCCGGCGACAGGCTGTACGCGTTGCGCCGGCGCATGGGAATGCTGTTCCAGTTCGGCGCGCTGTTCACCGATTTGAGCGTGTTCGAGAACGTCGCGTTTCCGATGCGCGAGCACCTCGACCTGCCGGAGTCGGCCATCCGCGACCTGGTGCTGCTCAAGCTCGAGGCGGTCGGGCTGCGCGGATCGGCCGCGCTGATGCCTTCGCAGCTGTCGGGCGGCATGGCGCGGCGCGTCGCGCTGGCACGCGCGATCGCCCTCGATCCGCAGTTGATGATGTACGACGAACCGTTCACCGGCCTCGACCCGATCTCGCTCGGTGTGATCGCGCAGCTGATCCGCCGCCTGAACGACGCGCTGGGCGCCACGTCGATCGTCGTCACGCACGACGTCGGCGCGTCGCTCGGGATCGTCGATCACGTCTACATCACGGCGGCCGGACGGATCGTCGCGGAAGGCACGCCTGCCGAGATCCGCGCCAGCGGCGATCCGCTGGTGCGCCAGTTCATCCACGGCGAGGTCGACGGCCCCGTCGGGTTCCACCAGCCGGCGCCGCCGCTCGCGGCGCAGTTCGGGTTCGGGGGGCGGGCGTGATCGGCAGCGCGAGCGCCGGCCTGCGCGGCATCGGCGCACGGGTGATCGACGGTGTCTGGAAGCTCGGGGCCGGGGCGCGCTTCGCCGGCGAGATGCTCGCGCGCTCGGGCACGACGCTGCGCCGCCCGCGCCTGCTGCTCGACGCGCTGCACTTCATCGGTGTGCTGTCGCTCGTGATCATCGTCGTGAGCGGCCTGTTCGTCGGCCTCGTGCTGGGCCTGCAGGGCTACGAGACGCTGAAGCGCTACGGCTCGGCGGAGGCGCTCGGCACGCTGGTGGCGCTCTCGCTGGTGCGCGAACTGGGGCCGGTCGTGTCGGCGCTGCTGTTCGCGAGCCGCGCAGGCTCGGCCGTCACCGCCCGCATCGGCATCATGAAGTCGTCGGAGCAGTTCTCGGCGATGGAGATCATGGCCGTGGATCCGCGCGCCCGCGTGCTCGCGCCGATGTTCTGGGCCGGCGCGCTGTCCGTGCCGCTGCTTGCCGCGATCTTCAGCGCGATGGGCGTGTTCGGCGGCTGGCTGATCGGCGTCGTCGTCATCGGCATCGACGACGGCGCGTTCTGGTCGCAGATGCAGGCCTCGGTCGACGTGCGCGCCGACGTCGCCAACGGCGTGGTCAAGAGCGGCGTCTTCGGGGTCGCGGTCATGCTCATCGCCCTGTTCGAGGGCTGGGATGCACCGCCCACCGCGGAAGGCGTGTCGTACGCGGTCACGCGCACCGTGGTGACCTCGGCGCTCGCGATCCTCGCGCTCGACTTCGTCCTCACATCGCTCATGTTCACCGGGGTCTGACCGATGAAGCGTGCCACTGCCGACCTCGCGGTCGGTTTCTTCGTCACCGCCGGACTGGTCGCGCTGCTCGTGCTGGCGCTGAAGGTCGGCAACGCCAACACGGTGGCGGCGGCCGACGGCTACCGCGTCACCGCCGAGTTCGACAACATCGGCGGACTCAAGCCGCGCGCGCCGGTGAAGAGCGCCGGCGTGGTCGTGGGGCGCGTCGACGCGATCGCGTTCGACAACCGCAAGTTCGTCGCGCGGGTCACGCTGCGGCTCGACCGGTCGTACCAGTTCCCCGTCGACACGACCGCCTCGATCCTGACCTCCGGACTGCTGGGCGAGCAGTACGTCGGACTCGACGGCGGCGGCGAGGAGGAACTGCTGAAGGACGGCGGCCGGCTCAAGCTCACGCAGTCGGCGATGGTGCTGGAGAAGATGATCGGACGCTTCCTCTCGGGCAAGGCGGCCGAGGGGCCGACCGCCCCGAAGGAATGACCCCCGGATCCCGGAGATGACGATGAAGCCCCCGTTCGACCCTGCCCGCCGCGCGCTCGTCATGGCGCTTGCGACCCTGCCGTGGCTGCCGACGGGCGCGCGCGCCCAGGCGAGCCCGTCGCCGGATGCGACGGTGCGTGCCGTCATCGACGAGGTGCTGAAGACCGTCGCGGAGGACAAGGAGCTGCGCGCCGGCAATCCGCAGAAGTTCGTCGAGTTCGTCGAGGCCCGCGTCGTGCCGTACTTCGACATCGCGAAGATGACGCGCCTGTCCGTGGGCAAGGGCTGGCGCCAGGCGACCGGCGAGCAGCAGCGCACGATCCAGCGCGAGTTCCAGGCGCTGCTGGTGCGCGCCTTCGCCGCGGCCTACACGGCGTACCGGCTCGTCAAGGTCGACGTGAAGCCGTTGAAGCTCGCCGGCGACGAGGAAGAGGTCACCGTGAAGACGGTGCTGCAGCTGCCAGGCGGGGCGCAGCCGGTCGGCGTCGACTACCAGATGAGCCCGTCGCCGGCGGGCTGGAAGGTGTGGAACGTCGTCGTCGAGAACGTGAGCCTCGTGACCACGTACCGCACCGAGTTCGGCCAGCAGATCGACCAGGGCGGGATCGACGGCCTGATCCAGTAGCTGAAGGAGCTCAACGCCCGCTCGTTGCTGCGGGCGCCGTAGAAGTGTTACACG
>JALORJ010000075.1 GCA_025459035.1 Burkholderiales bacterium | reverse complement strand
GGCGCCGCGAAGCCCAGCTCGGCGCCGGACAGATGTCGCGACGCCCGCACCATCAGCACGCAGCCCAGGCCCAGCTGCACGACGCCCAGCAAGGCGAGGTTGACGAAGTCGGCGGGTTGCGCGGTGAACGGCATCGCGAACGGCCACGCGACCAGCGCCGAGAACACGCCGCCGAGGAACACGCCCGGCACCATGTCGACGTGCGCGTGCATGCGCCGCAGCAGCGCGACGTTCAGGCCGTAGCAGAGCGGCACGACCAGCGCGAGCCCCTGCCCGACCACCGAGCCGCGACCGAGCCCGTCCGCGAAGATCGCCGCGACGCCCGCGGCCGCGGCGGCGATCGCGAGCCACGTACGCCACGCGACGCGCTCGCGCAGCAGCAGCCACACCGCGAGCGCGGACGTGAACGGCGACAGGCTGGTGAGAACGAGCGTGTCCGCAACGGTCGACAGCGACAGCGCCACGATGAAGCACACGCACATCGTCGCGAGCAGCAGCCCGGACAGCACGCCCGGCACGCCCGCGGCGTGCACCTGCGCGATCGCGCCCGGCCGCGTGCGGTCGCGCCAGCGCGGCCACGCCATCACGAGCGCCAGGAACACGACCATCACGCTGGAGCGCCAGAACGTGATCTCCCACGGCGCCGTCACCGACTGCGTGCGCACCAGCACGCCGGCCGAGGCCCAGCACAGCGTCGCACCGAGCAGCAGCGCCCAGCCGCGGACGCGTCGATCGGCGGTGGCCGCCGAAGCGGTCATGCGCAGGCCCGAGCGCGGTGCCGCTCGGCGCGCACGGCCGACCGATCGCGACGGCGACACGCGGACATCGGCAGGCCTTTCCGCATGCGCCGATCGCTCAGCCGAGCGGCGCCGGCGGTGCCACGCCGAACTTCTGCGCCCACGGTGCGAGCGCCGGGGTGATCAGCGGATGCAGCGTCACACCGTCGCGCAGCGCGGCGGCCTTGCGCGCGAGGCCGGCCTCGCCGGGCAGGCGCACGCGCTCGAATCCCGCCATCGGTGCCACCGCGTGCGCGGCATCGGCCATCCACGTGGCCTGACGCAGGAACGCGGCGCGGCCGGCGAAGGCCTCGGGTTCGTACACCTGCACGAAGACCTCACCGGTCTGGCCCTCGATCGGGTCGGCGCGCCCGTGACCGGCGAAGCCCTGCGTGAACGCGTCGACCATCAGCGCGAGTGCCCAGCCCTTGTGACCGTGGTCGGTGCCGCCGATCGGCAGCAGTGCGCCGCCGCGCTGCGTGACGGCGAGCGGATCGTCGGTCGGATGACCGTCGGCGTCGATCAGCCACTTGCCCGGCAGCAGTGTGCCGAGCTTCGTGCAGCGGTTGACCATGCCGTTGGTGGTGATCGACATCGACACGTCGAGCATCACCGGGCCGCGGTCGGTCGGCCAGGCCGCGGCGATCGGGTTGGGCGTGATCACGCCTTCGCGCCCGCCGAACGGCGCGACCGAGTGGTTCTCCGGCGCCGAGCTCCACACCTGGACGGCCTGACCGCGTGCGGTGACGCGCTCGAGATACGCCGCCAGACAGGCGATGTGATGGCTGTTGCCGATCACGACGGTGCACGTGCCCTGGGTGCGCGCGCGCGCACTCGCGAGCTCGATCGCCTGCACGGTCAGCCACGTGCCGGGCAGGCGTCGACCGTCCCACGTCACCGCCGCCGGGAAGTCGCGCACCACGCGCGGCTCGCCCTGCGTGGCCATCAGGCCCTTCTCGATGTCGCCGAGATACGCGGCCAGAAGGTTCAGGCCGTGCGTGTCGTGGCCGAGCAGGTCGGCCTCGACCAGCACGTCGGCGATCACGGCGGACTTGGCCGGCTCCATGCCGGCGGCGTCGAGGAGGGCAGCGCCGTACGCGCGCAGCGCACGGGCGTCGAAGCGGGGAGCGGTCATGAAGCGAGGACGAGCGGAAGTCGACGGGAATCGGTGGCGGGGGGCGGTGCGTACGTCGCGCGACCCCCGGGTGGCGGCGGGCGGGCCGCGCGGCGGCGCGGGGTCAGTCGAACAGGATCACCTGCCGCACCGTGTGCCCGGACGCGAGCGCGTCGAAGCCCTCGTTGATGCGGTCGAGCGTCAGCGTGTCGCTCATCAGACGGTCCACCGGCAGCGCGCCGCGGCGGAACATCTCGATGTAGCGCGGCATGTCGCGCGGCGGGCAGCACGAGCCCATGTAGCTGCCCTTCACGGTGCGTTCCTCGGCGGTGAGGTTCACGTGCTGCAGCTGCCAGCGCGCGTCCGGATGCGGCAGGCCGGCGGTGACGGTGGTGCCGCCGCGGCGGGTGAGGCGGTAGGCCAGTTCCATCGCGTGCACCGAGCCGGCCATCTCGAGGCCGAAGTCGACGCCGCCGTTCGTGAGCGCCTTGACCTTCGCGATCGCGTCGGGGTCGGACGCGTTGACCGTCGCGGTCGCGCCGAACGTCTTCGCGAGTTCGAGCTTGTCGTCGTGCAGGTCGACGGCGATCACCTGGCTCGCGCCGGCGGCCTGCGCGCCGAACATCGCGTTGAAGCCGACGCCGCCCAGCCCGACGACCGCGACGCTCGCGCCGGGAAAGACCTTCGCGGTGTTCAGCGCCGCGCCGACGCCGGTCAGCACACCGCAGCCGAACAGCGCCGCATGCGCGAACGGCAGCGCGTCGTCGACCTTCACCAGCGAGCCGCGGTTGACCACCGCGTGCGTCGCGAACGCCGAGCAGCCGACATGGTGGTAGACGAGCTGGCCGTGCTGCGACAGGCGGATCGCGCCGCCCAGCAGCGTGCCGGCGCCGTTGGCCTGCTGCCCCGGCTCGCAGCGCTGCGGCAGGCCCTCCTTGCAGGCGGCGCACTCGCCGCAGCTCGGGCTGAACACGAGCACGACGTGATCGCCGGCGCGCAGATCCGAGACACCCGGACCCGTGTCGACCACGACGCCGGCCGCCTCGTGGCCCAGCACCATCGGCACCTGCCGCCGCCGATCGCCGTTGATCGTCGACAGGTCCGAATGGCACAGGCTCGCCGCCATGATCTTCACCAGCACTTCGCGCGGGCCGGGTGGCGCGAGATCGAATTCCTCGATCTCGAGCGGGCGGCTCTGCGCGTACGGCTGCGGCTTCGCGGCTTTGCGCAGCACGGCGCCATGGATCTTCATCGTCATGCGCCTCGACAGGTCAGTACGTCGCGCGGCCACCCGACAGGTCGAACACCCCGCCGGTCGTGAACGAGCATTCCTCGGTGCACATCCACGCGACCATCGCCGCGATCTCCTCGACCAGACCGAAGCGACCCATCGGGATCTTCGACAGCATGAAGTCGATGTGGAACTGCGCGACCTGGTCGAAGATCGGCGTCTTCACCGCCGCGGGCGTGACGCAGTTGACGGTGATGTTGTTCTTCGCCAGTTCCTTGCCGAGCGACTTGGTGAAGCCGATCACCGCGGCCTTCGACGCGCTGTACGCCGACGCCGTCGGGTTACCTTCCTTGCCGGCCACCGACGCGATGTTGACGATGCGTCCGTAGCCGTGGCCGAGCATGTGCTTCGCGACCGCGCGGCACACCATGAAGGTGCCGTGCACGTTGATGTCGAAGATGCGTTTCCAGTCGTCGATCGGATAGTCGACGACCTGCGCGTTCGGCCCGGCGATGCCGGCCGAGTTGACCACCGCGTCGACCTTGCCCAGCGCCGCGATGGTCGACGCGAGCGCCGCGTCGATGTCGGCCAGCTGCGTCACGTCGACCTTCGCCGTGTGCGTGCGGCCACCGCCGGTCAGCGTCGCCGCCGCGACCGCCATCGCGTCGGGGTTCAGATCCCAGATCGAGACATCGGCGCCGCTCGCGGCCAGCCGCTGCGCGATCGCGAGCCCGATGCCCGACGCCCCGCCGGTGACGACCGCCGTGCGGCCTCGCATGTCGAGCTGGTTCATCTGTGGTGTGCCTCCTCGGTGGATCGACGTCCGTCGCCTGTGCTCCGGGATCGGGCCGGCCGAGCGTCGTGGGTCGTGTGGCGCGCGTCGCGAGCGTCGCGTGGCGCGCGAGTGTAGCGGCCGCCCTACGCGGCCTGTGCGGTGTCGATGCCGTCGGCGTGGCGGTCTGCATCGGCGTCCGGCAGCCCGAGCAGGCGGGCGACGTGGGCGCCGATCGCGAGGCTCGCGGTGAGCCCCGGCGACTCGATGCCGAACAGGTTCACGAGCCCGGGCACGCCATGCACGGCGGCGCCGTCGATACGGAAGTCCGGCGCGGGCTCGTCGGGGCCGTGGATCTTCGGACGCACGCCCGTGTAGCCGGGCACCAGCGCGCCGTCGGGCAGGTCGGGCCAGTAGCGTCGGATCGCTTCGACGAACAGCGGCTCGCGCGCCGCATCGAAGCGGTAGTCGACGCCGTCGACCCAGGTGATGTCGGGGCCGAAGCGCGCCTGGCCCGCGAGGTCGATCGTCACGTGCACGCCGAGCCACGCGCCGTGGCCGACCGGATACACCAGCCGCCGGAACGGCGAGCGCCCCGCGAGCGTGAAGTAGTGCGCCTTGGCGAAGTGCTCGCGCGGGATCGCCGCGGCGGGCACGCCCGCGATGGCGCGGGCGAGTGCCGGCGCGCCGAGCGCGGCGCAGTTCACGACCTCGCACGCGCGCAGCGTCATCGGATCGTCGCCGCCGACGTCGAGCACGATGCCGGCATCGGTCACGCGCCCGCCCGTCACCGGGCTGCGGAACACGGTCGCGGCGCCGGCGTTCTCGGCGTCGCCCTGCAGCGCGAGCATCAGCGCGTGGCTGTCGACGATGCCGGTCGACGGCGAATGCACCGCCGCGGCGATGCGTACGGCGGGCTCCATCGCGTGCGCCTCGTCCAGGCTCAGCTCGCGCAGGTCGTGCACGCCGTTGGCGGCGGCCTTGGCGATGTAGCCGCGCACGACCGGGATCTCGTCGGGCGTGCTCGCGACCAGCAGCTTGCCGCAGCGCCGGTGCGCGATGCCGCGCGCGGCGCAGTACGCGTACAGCCGGTGCTTGCCGTCGACGCACAGCCGCGCCTTGAGCGATCCGGCCGCGTAGTAGATGCCGGCGTGGATGACCTCGGAGTTGCGCGAGCTGGTGTGCTCGCCGATGCCGCCCTCGGCTTCGAGCACCAGCACCTCGCGGCCCGCGAGCGCCAGCGCGCGCGCGACCGCGAGACCCACCACGCCGGCACCGACGACGACGGTCTGGATCGACTCCATCGGCCAGCGGCGGCGCGGCGTGCCGGTCAGAGCAGCGCGCGCGCCGCCCGCATCGCCGCCTGCATGTCCGGCAGCGCGGTGACTTCCGGCACGACCTGCAGGTAGCGCACGACGTTGTCACGGTCGACGACGATCACGGCGCGCGCGAGCAGCGCGAGGGGCGTGATCTCGAGGCCGTTGGCGCGACCGAACTCGCGCATGTTGTAGTCGGACACGAAGGTGATGTTGGCGATCTTCGCTTCCTTCGCGAAGCGCGCCTGCGCGAACGGCAGGTCGCGGCTCACGGTGATGAACTCGACCTGCTTGTCGAGGCCGGCGTTCTTCTCCGACAGCTCGTGCGTCTGGCGGTCGCAGGTCGGGGTGTCGAGCGACGGCACGACATTGATGATGCGCACCTTGCCGGTCGACGCCGCCAGGTCGACCGGCTTCAGGTCCCGGCCGAGCACGGTGCCGCCCGGCAGCGGCTTGCCGACCGCGACCGCGCCTTCGCCGCCCAGCGGCAGCGGGTTGCCCTTCATCGTGACCTTGCTGCCGGCGCCGGCCGCGACGCTGGTGCTCAGCATCGGCATGTCGGCCTGGACCGCGTTGGTGGCCTTCGGACCCGACGCACAGGCCGCGAGCAGCGCGGTGGCGACGACGGGGATGCACAGAATGGAGCGGGACATGGCGGATGCCTCCTGGTCGGGGACGGGCGACGCCGCGTCGGCGCGCCGTGCGCGCTGGCCGCGCGGGCTCCGATGATGCGCGCGCGACGCACACCACGAGCGCGCGCGGGTGCATCCGGTCGGACGCCGTGCGCGTATCGGGCAGGGCGATGGCGGGACGGCACGCACGCAGCGGCGTGTGCCTGCCTCGCGTCGCAGCCGGTCGCGGTGTCGTGGCGGCCGGTGTCTCGTGTCCGTGTGCGAAGGTCACCTCGCACGTACCGTCCTGTCGTTGTTCCCGGAGGCTCCGCTTCGATGTCCGTGCTCCATGTCCGCGCGCTCGTCTCGTTGGCCGGGGCGCTCGCCGCGGCTGCCGCATCCGCCGCCCCGCCCGACGCCGCGCGCTGCGCGATCACCCCCGACGCGCCGCGCGGCTGGGTCGTCGCGCTGTTCACGTCCGAAGGCTGCGACAGCTGTCCGCCGGCCGATCGCTGGCTGTCGGCCACGTTGCCGCCCGCGAAGCGCTTCGAGACACCCGGCGGCGCGATCGGCCTGGCCTTCCACGTCGACTACTGGAACGGGCTCGGCTGGCCGGATCGCTTCTCGGCGCCCGAGTTCACGCAGCGCCAGCGCGACGTCGCCGGCCGCAGCGGTGCCCGCACGATCTACACGCCGCAGGTGGTCGAGGACGGGCGCGAGCGCGCGCCGGGCACGCCGCGCGGCGGCTTGACCGCACGCGCCGGCGCCGTGCCGGATGCGCGGTTCACGGCGACGCAGGCGTGGCAGGCCGACGGCGCGCTGCAGGTCAGCGGGCGTGCGGAAGTCGCGGCGCCGTTCGCACGCCACGCGCTGGTGTGGGTGGCGCTGGTGCAGCACGGGCTCGTGTCGCGGGTCACGCGCGGCGAGAACGCCGGGCGCACGCTCGACCACGACCACGTCGTGCGGGCGCTGGCCGGGCCGTTTCGCACCGCGAGCGACGGCACCGCGGCGCTCGACGTGCGCTTTGCGCCGCCGACCGAGTTCGTGCGCGAGCGCGCCGATGTCGTGATGTTCGCCGAGGACACGCGCGACGGTCGCACGCTGCAGGCCGTCCGCGCACCGGTGTGCGCAAGCGGCGGCTGACCCGCGCGGTCCGAGCGCACGACCCGCGCGAGCGCCGGGTTTCGCCGGGGCGCAGGTACGCTCCGGGCATGTCGATCGTCGCGGTCCCAGCGCGTTGAGCGGCCCGACGGCGACGGCGCCGGCCGGTCCGTCGCGCGCGTCGCTGCTGCTGCTCGCGTCCGGCGCGTTCATCTCGGGCGCGAGCCTGCGGGTCGCGGATCCGCTGCTGCCGACGCTGGCGCAGACCTTCGGCAGCACGGTGCGCGAGGCGGCGATCGTGCTGACCGCGTTCATGCTGGCGTATGGCAGCTTCCAGGCCGTCCACGGACCGCTGGGCGATCGCTTCGGCAAGCTGCGCGTGATGGCCGTCGGCATGGGCTGCGCCTCGGTCGCCGCGTTCGCCTGCGCGTTCGCGCACGCGCTGCCGATGCTTGCCGTGGCCCGCTTCGCCACCGGCATGTGCGCCGGCGCGATCATCCCGCTGGCGATGGCGTGGATCGGCGACCACACGCCGTACGAGCGGCGCCAGGCGGTGCTCGGCCGCTTCATCGCCGGCACGCTGCTGGGGCAGAGCATGGGCCCGCTGCTGGGGGGCGTGATCAGCGACGCGATCGGCTGGCGCGGCGTGTTCGTGCTGCTCGCGGCGATGTTCCTGACCATGGCCGTGCTGATCGGGCGTGCGTCGCGCGCCCCGGACGAGCGCGGCAGCGGCACCTACACCCCGCCGTGGGAGCGCTACCTCGCACTGCTGCGCTCGGCGCGGGCGCGCCCGGTGCTGTTCACCGTCGGGCTCGAGGGCATGCTGTTCTTCGGCAGCTTCGGCTACGCGGGCGCCTACCTGAAGCAGACCTTCGGCCTCACCGACAGCGTGACCGGGCTGCTGGTCGCCGGCTTCGGCGTCGGCGGTCTGGTCTACAGCGCGCTGGCGCCACGGCTCGTGCGTCGCTTCGGCGAGACCGGGCTCGTGGCCGCCGGTGGCGTGGTGCTGTGCGCGTGCTTCGTCGCGCTCGCGCTGCTGCGGTCGGTCGCCGCGATCGCGGTGGTGATGCTGTTCGTCGGCCTCGGCTTCTATCTGCTGCACAACACGTTGCAGACGCGGGCGACCGAGATGGCGCCGCAGGCGCGTGGCGCGGCGGTCAGCTTCTTCGCGCTGTTCCTCTTCCTGGGCCAGGCGGTCGGCGTCGCGCTCTTCGGCCATCTGATCGAGGCCACCGGCTATCGCACCGGGTTCGTGGTCGCGGCCGTCGGCCTGCTCGCGCTCGCGTTCGTGTTCCGCGCACGCATCGCGCGGCTGAAGGCGGCCGCCGCGGCGGCGCCGGCCCGGTGACGCGTGTGACGCGGCGGTGCCGGCCGCGAGCGGTCGTGCTGCAATCGCGGTCGTCGTCGACCGCATCCCCGGAGCGCGCATGAACCCTCGCCGTCGCGTTGCCCTGACCCGGCTCGCAGCCGTCGCGGCCGTCCCGGCGTGGCCGCGGTTCGCGCGCGCGGCCGGCGGGTTCGGTCCCGCGTTCGTGCCACCGCGCGACGGCGCCTGGCCGGTCGCCGATCCCGCCCGGGTCGGCGTCGACGCGGCGAAGCTCGACGCCGCGCTGCGCTTCGCGGCGGCCCACGAGTTCGCCGGTGCGCGCGACCTGCGCACGCAGATCGAACGCGACACCGCCCGCGAGCCGTACCCGGAGATCCTCGGGCCGGTGTGGTCGCGCGGGCCGACCAACGGCGTGGTCGTGCGCCACGGCGCGATCGTCGGCACCTGGGGCGACCCGACGCAGGTCGACCTGTCGTTCAGCGTCGCCAAGAGCTACCTGTCGCTGCTGCTGGGTGTCGCGATCGATCGCGGGCTGGTCGGCGCGGTCGACGACCCGGTCGGGGCGACCGTGCGCGACGGCGGCTTCGACGACCCGCACAACGCGACGGTCACGTGGCGGATGCTGGTGACGATGACCAGCGAGTGGCAGGGCACGCTCTGGGACAAGCCGGACGCCGCGGATCGGCGCCGCGGCACGTTCCGCACGCTGCAGACGCCCGGCAGCTTCTGGGAATACAACGACGTGCGCGCCAACCGGCTCGCGCTCGCGCTGACGCGCCGCTTCGGCCGGGCGCTCGGCGACGTGCTGGACACCGAGGTCGCGGCCGTCATCGGTGGCACGCGTCACTGGTACGGCTACTTCAACGCGCGCGCGACG
>JALORJ010000074.1 GCA_025459035.1 Burkholderiales bacterium | reverse complement strand
AGCGCGCGCGGATGCGCATCGAGCGACCCGGCACGTCGTAGGTCGCGGCCAGCACCTTCACGTCGACGTCCGAACGCCCCTGCGGGAGCGGCGCGACCTTGTTCGTGCCGGCCTGCAGCGGCACGACGTACGGGTACTGCTTGCGCGTGAAGAAGTAGCCGCCGAACACGATCGCCAGCACCACCACACCCAGCACGAGCCCGACGCCGAGATCGCGGCCGGTCACCAGCACGTCCTCACGCCCCTTCTGCAGCGCGATCCAGCGCGGCACGAGCAGCGGGCGCACCAGCCAGTACAGCAACCACGCCGCCGCCAGCAGGATCCACAGCCCGTACCAGCCGACGGCGCGGCGCGTCCCGTAGTGCTCGAGGTCGTCGATCTGCTCGCCGGTGATGGTCTTGATCGGCACCTTGAAGTCGGCCTGCGATCCGGTCACCTCGATCCACTGCCCCGGGCCGGCGAGCGGCCCCGAGCCCTTGATCGACAGCATCGGATGGATGTGGTGCGTGCCGGGGACGCGCCCCTTCAGCACCATCTTGAACGCGTAGTCGCGCCCGAGCTCGAGCTTCGCGAACGACTGGCGCGCCGGCTCGCCGTTGAGGAAGGTCTCGACGCGCGTGACCATCGGCCCCGGCGAATACGTCGACAGGAACACGATGTCGGGCGGCGACACGGCATCCGGCCAGTCCTGCATCAGGCGGAAGCGCCCGGTCACGGTGAAGGTCTCGTTGACCGCGACGCGCGTCTTGTCGAACTCGACGTCGTAGAACTGCACGGTGCGCGTGCGCAGGTACGGCTCCTGACCGCGCTCGCCGTGCGCGTGGGCAGGCACCGCCGCCACCAGCGCGAGCCATGCGGCCAGCATCCAGCGACAGAACGAAGCGACGCGGCGGCTCATCGGGCGGCCTCCGGTGTGGCGGCGGGCTCGGCGACCACCGGCGCCGCGGGCGCCTTCGCACCCATCATCGCCATCACCTTCGTGTTGTTCGGCAGGAACCTCATGCTCGACATGACGATGCCGAGCTTCCACCACAGGTAGTGCATGAAGATGCAGATGAAGCCGGAGAACAGCGCCGACACCCAGCTCACCGAATCACCGAACGTGCGCAGCGTGCCGCGCTCGATGATACGGATGTACTCGGGCGTGGCCGAGCGCGGGAAGACGTAGCCGATCATGTCGGCCACCGACGCGATCATTCCCTGGTGCGCGACCGGCACGTAGTACGGCGCGAAGATGATGTAGTTGGCCGGGTAGAAGATGAACGCGAACGCGAAGCCGCCGAAGATCGCGGTGAACAGCGCGTTGCGGAACACCATCAGGATGACGTCCAGCACCAGCGCGCTGGCGATCATCTGCGCCGGCAGCACGAGGTTCAGCGGGTAGTCGGTCCAGACCATGAACTGCACCGGCCGCGTGATCGCCACGCCCAGCATCAGACAGGTGGCCGCGACGGTGGCGCCGATCGGCAGCCGGAAGTACGTCCAGAACACCGCCTGCAGCGCCGCCGGGAACATGACCAGCACCACCGGCATGATGAGCGGCCAGTACTGGCGGTCCTTCCAGTCGGTGAACATGTCCCAGTCGCCGGCCAGCAGCATCGTGTGCAGGTGGATCGCACCGGTGAACAGCAGCACCACGGCGATCACGACCAGGATGTCGAAGACGCGCGACACGCGCGCGGCGGCCGGGGTCAGGCCCGCGGCGGCGATCACGGGATCCACGCGGCCGGGCGGACGCGGCGCGGCGGCGCGGCGCCGGTCGGATTCGAGGGTTTCGGTCGTCATGGGAGGTCTCCGGACGAAGCCCGTCCGCACGCGTCGGTGGACCCGACCGGGCGCAGAGGCAAGGACAGAAGGTGCGATGCCCGCGCAGCGGGCATCGCGGCGAGAGAGGGCCGGGCCGCGAGCGGCCCGGCGCGTGTCAGGCGGTGGTCTCGGCCTTGAAGACGATCGGCAGCAGCTCGCGCATGCGCGAGATGATCTGCATCAGCACCCCCGCCAGCGCCAGGGCGTTCCAGCCCAGCACCACGAAACCCCAGTGCAGCGGGTGGGAGAAGATCTCCTCGGTCAGCCAGTACGCGTGACCCCACTCGTTGTAGCCGAGGTTGGGCAGGATCAGGAACGGCCCGACCACCGCGAACACGTGCATCAGCGAGATGCCGCGGCAGAACGCCGGGATGCGCGTCATGGCGTAAACGAAGCTGCCGACCCCGAACAGCAGGTAGATCGGGATGCACGCGTAGAACAGCACGATGTGGCTCGGCGTGATCGGCGTGTCGCGCAGCACCGTCTGGTGCCAGTTGCCGTCGCCCTCGGCGAAGAAGCTTCCGGTCCAGTAGAAGGTGAAGGTGTAGACCACGAGCCACATCGTGAAGCTGAAGTAGCGCTTCAGCTCGACGTCGGGGGCCACGTTCTCGATGTCGCGGTCCCGCGTGGCGATCAGGTAGAGCTGGACCGCGATGGCGATGCCGAAGAGGATCGGCAGTTGCGTCCAAAACAGCGTCATCCAGTAGGTCTGGAACTCGGGCTCGGTCGACGCGAGGCCGACGGTCATGCCGTAGGCCTGCTGGTACATGCGATACCCGACATAGATGCCGGACAGCACCACGAAGGCCACCGCGAACCAGCGGTAGTCGATCGCGAAGCGACGCGGGGCAGGACGGACTTCGGCGGGCAGAGACGCCGGGAGCACGGACGACATGGACACTCCTCCTGAGGATTTCCGATCCCTGGGTGCCCCGACGCCCGGACGCTCGCTGTCCCGACCACGCTGCCGAAGCGGGCCCGAGTCTCGTGCGGCGAATCGGTCGATGCAAGCCGTTGATCTTGCGCAGCGCAACAGCGCAAGCCGCTGCGCCCGCGGGTGTCGCCGGCATGCGGGAACGATGCGCGACGACGCGCGCGCGGCCGCACCGAGCGCAAGCGCATGGCATGCACGATCGTCGGGGACGTCATTCCCCGGAATCCGCTGACACACCCGCGACTGGCGCAGCGCAGCAAGACGCCGCTGTCATGCGACCCGATGCGATCGCTCCGGTCGGGCGGTTCCCGCCGGTGCGGCGGACCGTCACGGCCCGCCGCGACGCAGGACGTCGTCGGCGCCGTGCGGCCGGGGGTGGATCAGGCCGCGGGACTGCGCACGATCAGCACCGGGACCGTGGCCAGCCGCACGATCTGCTCGGCATCGCTGCCGAGGAACAGCCGCGGCACCCCGCGACGTCCGTGCGTGCCGAGCACGATCAGATCGGCCGGCCACGCCTTCACCTCCTCGGTGACCTGATCGACCAGCGCCCCGGCGAAGTTGTCGGTGAGCTTCGTGTCGGCCTCGACTCCGCCCTCGCGGGCGCGGTCGACCGCCGCCGCCAGCACCTTCTCGCCCGCGGCGCGCATCGCCTGCAGCGTGCCGGCGGAAGACCCGCCGTAGGCCTCGACGCCCGCGAACATCGCGAGCTCGTCGATCACGTGCAGCAACCGCAGCTTCGCGCCGACCGCCTTCGCGAGGCGGATCGCCTCGTCGAGGGCACGTTGCGACGGGGCGCTGCCGTCGAGCGGAACGAGGATGTGCTGATACATGGTCGCGTCCTCCTGCGTTGGGGATGCGACAAGCATCGAACGGCGGGCGCGGGCGGAGGTTGCGCGGGATCAAGGGCGCGATGCGCAGTGGCGCAGGCCGACGGCCGCAGCGGCCTCGGGCGCGCCTGACACCCGACCGGCATTCGCGCGCGCCCGGCGAGCTGTTCGAGGCCATCGCGGGATTTCCGGCACCGGCCTTGCGCCGCCCACTGCAGATCACGCGCTCGCGTGCGTGGCCTCGATCGCTGCGTCAGCCCTGCGCGAACGATCCGGGATCGATAACGCACGGCGACCCCTGCGGCGTCGCCCGGGCGTCGGAAACGACGTCGAGCCGGCATACACGTGTCGGCGGCGATGTCGGCCCGCCACGGGCGGAGGGTCGAAAGCGTTCCGGGCGCGGGGATGGACGACGTGCTGGCGAAGCTGGCGACACGGATCCTTCAGGTCGACGACCGGCAGGCCCGGGCCGCGTCGCGACCGCGACATCGGGCGCACATCCCCCGCCGCTCAGTACGTCTCCACATGCACCCGCCCCTCGTCGCGCATCCGCGCGTGCAGGGCGGGCCAGTCGAGCCCGGCCACGCCGGCGATGGCGCGCAGCGCGTCCAGCACGCCGCGCTCCATCCCCTTCAGGCCGCACACGTACAGGTGCGTCGCCGGATCGGCGATGAATTCGGCGACCCGTTCGGCGTCGTCGCGCAGCGCGTCCTGCACATGGCGCTTCGGAGCGTCCGGCACGCGCGACAGCGCGGTGACGACGGCGGTGCCGGTCGCGCGCCATGCGTCGACCTGATCGGCGTACGGCAGTGCCGCGTCGGTGCGGCCACCGTAGACCAGCAGGTGCCGATCGGCATCGCCATCACGCCGCGGCATGCGCGCGGCCAGCCGCGCCAGCATCCCCCGCATCGGCGCGATGCCGGTGCCGGTGGCCACCATCAGCAACCGCGCGTCCGGCGCGTCGGGCATCAGGAAGGTGTGGCCGAACGGCCCCATCACCGGGACGTCGGCGCCGGGCGCGAGATCGCACAGCCAGTTCGAGCACACGCCGGCGGGAGTGCCGGCCACCGGGTCGGCCTCGGTGCGCTTGACCGTCAGCGCGACGCGGGTGGCGTGCCCGCCGTCGCCGTCGCGCGGCGACGCCACCGAGTACTGGCGCGCGTGGTGCGCACGGCCGTGGCGGTCGACCCCGGGGGCGAGCACGCCGATCGACTGACCTTCCAGCACCGGAAAGGGCGTGTCGCCGAAGTCGAGCACGATGTGGCGCACGTCGCCGTCCGCATGCGGCGCGACGACGCGACGGTTCTCGACCACGCGCGCGATCGCGGGCGCCAGCCGCGTGAACGTGTTGGTGACCGGCGCGGCAGCGCTGCGCGGGGCCACGGCCGCGCCGAGCAGACGGTCGCTGCCACCGATGCCGCCAAGGCCATCGCCGTCGCCGAACACGTCGATCGGCATCGGCGCCGGACCGTCGCCCAGCAGATCGAACTCGGGCACGCGCTGCGACCAGTGCACGGCGGACGCGGGCGCCGCGGCCGGCGCTGCCTCGCCGACGGGGGCGGGCGCCCCTTCCGCATCGGCCGCAGCCGCCGTCGGCGTCGACGCAGCCGCGGCAGCCATCGGCAACGGATCGTCCAGGCGCGCCTCGGGCACACCGTCGGGCAGTTCATCCCAGGTGAGCTGTTCCTCGATCGACCACGTCTTCCCCGGCAGCACCTGCAGCCAGTGGTCGATCGAGCCGGTCGGGCACGGCGGCACGCACGCGCCGCAGCCGTTGCAGACGTCCGGCTTGACGACGTAGTTGCGGTCGTCGTGCGTGACCGCCCCGACCGGGCAGGTCGCCTCGCAGGTGTTGCAGCGGATGCAGACCGCGGGATCGATCAGGTGCTGCTTGACCTGCGAAGCGGGGGGCGACGGAGCGTTCATGCGGTGGCGGGCGGCCGGCGGCGACGACGCGCGGGAGTCCACCCGCCGCACATCGGCCGACGGTCCTCAGTTGAAGCGGACGTACTCGAAGTCGATCGGCTGGCGGTTGATGCCGACGGCCGGCGGTGCGATCCAGTGCGCGAACTGGCCCGGTGCGCTCACGCGTCCCATCAGCGACGCCACGAACGCGCGGTCGGCGTCGCTCGCGAGCCACTGGTCCTGGTGCGCCTGCCAGTGCGCTTCGCTCACGACCTCGCCGGTCGGCGACACGCGTACGCCGGACAACGCGCCGATCTGCCGGTTGAAGCCCTTGTGCGGAACGGTCAGGCGCATCGGCAGCCCGGCCTTCGCGATCACCTTGTTCCAGCGCTCGACACCGGCGATCGAGTCCTTGATGAAGTCGTCGCGCAGCACTTCGTTCAGCGCGTTCAGCAGCGGCACGTCCTTCTCGACCAGGCGCCCGTCCTGCACCTCGAGCACGCGGTACGTGTCGCCGCGCAGGCGGTGGTCGTCGGTGCGCTTGCCTTCCTCGTAGCGCCCCTTCAGGCCGGCGCTGTAGAAGGTCGCGGCGTTCGACGACTGGTCCGCGCCGAACAGGTCGATGGTCACGCTGTAGTGGAAGTTGAGGTAGCGCTGGATCGTGCCCAGATCGATCACGCCGGCGTTGCGCAGCGTGCGCGCGTCGTCGGTCCCGAGCTGGTTCATCACGTCGCAGGTGCGCTGGATCACGCGCGACACGCCGGACTCGCCGACGAACATGTGATGCGCCTCTTCGGTCAGCATGAACTTCGTCGTGCGCGCGAGCGGATCGAAGCCCGACTCGGTCAGCGCGTTGAGCTGGAACTTGCCGTCGCGGTCGGTGAAGTACGTGAACATGAAGAACGCGAGCCAGTCGGGCGTGCGCTCGTTGAACGCGCCGAGGATGCGCGGGTTGTCCTGATCGCCCGAGCGACGCTCGAGCAGCGCGTCGGCCTCCTCGCGCCCGTCGCGGCCGAAGTAGCGATGCAGCAGGTACACCATCGCCCACAGATGGCGCCCCTCCTCGACGTTGATCTGGAACAGGTTGCGCAGGTCGTACAGCGACGGTGCCGTGTTGCCGAGATGGCGCTGCTGCTCGATCGACGCGGGCTCGGTGTCGCCCTGCGTGACGATGATTCGGCGCAGGTTGGCGCGGTGCTCGCCGGGCACGTCCTGCCACGCCGCCTCGCCGGCGTGGTCGCCGAAGCCGATGGTGCGATCCGCCTGCGCGGGATTGAGAAAGATGCCCCAGCGGTAGTCGGGCATCTTCACGTGGTCGAAGGTGGCCCAGCCGGCGGGGTCCACGCTGACCGCGGTGCGCAGGTAGACGTCGTGCAGCGTCGATCCCTCCGGCCCCATCTCGCGCCACCACTCGAGGAAATTCGGCTGCCAGGCCGACAGCGCGCGCTGCAGCACGCGGTCGTCCGCGAGGTTCACGTTGTTCGGGATCTGCTGGGTGTAGTCGATGGTGGCCATGCGATGCCTCGGAGGAGCGGTTGCGCGCGGGGCGCGCGACGGTGGAACGAAAACGTGACGGGCGAGCGTCAGACGCGGTCGGCGTCGAAGCGCGCGCGACGGCCGCTGCCGTACACCTTCAGCGCGCCGTCCTCGCCGACTGCGTTCGGGCGGATGAAGATCCAGTTCTGCCACGCCGACAGACGCCCGAAGATCCGGGTCCACAGGGTCTCGCGGCCGCCGAAGCGCAGGTTGGCCTCGAGCCCGGTCAGCGCATCCGGCGACAGTGCGGCGCGCGCCTCGAGCGCGAGACGGATCTCGTCGTCCCAGTCGAGGTCGTCCGGCGCCGCGGTCACCAGCCCCAGCGCCTCGGCCTGCACGGCGTCGAGCGCCTGACCCCGCACGGCGCGCACGGCGTCCAGCGCCGCGGCCTCGTCGTGGAAGCGGCGCGCCAGCCGCGAACGGCCGTCGACCATCGGCAGCGTGCCGAAGTTGACGTCGGTGACGGTCAGTCGCGCGGCGCTGTCGGGCGCGTCGGGCTGCGACTTCATGTAGATGCGGTCGGCGGCGAGCGCCAGTTCGAGGAAGCTGCCGGCGAAGCACGACCCGGGTTGCACCAGCGCGAACAGCGTGCGCGACGACACGTCGAGCCGTGCGAACGTGCGCCGCAAAAAACCCGTGGTCTCGCGCACGAGCCAGTGGTCCGCGTGGCGCGCGAGCGTCGCGTCGACGCCCAGCACGGCGTCGGCGCGACCTTCGGTCGTCAGAACCCAGGTGCCGATGTCGAGCGCGTTGGTGCGCATCGACAGGATCGCGTCGTCGAGTTCCCGCGCGAGCGCCAGCGGGTACCAGTCGCAGCCGGCCGCGACGATCGCCTCGACGCTGTCGGGCTGCGGCGCGTCGGGCGCACGCACGACGAACGTGGCGTGCCGCGCATCGCGGTCGATCGACACGCTGACATGGCGGTAGTCGACGCCGTCGGCACGGTCGGTGCGCGCAAGCGGCGCGAGCGCCACGCCGATCGCGTCGGCCGGGCGCCAGCTGTCGGCGCCAAGGGCGGCCGCCCGCTCGGCGACCGCCTGCGAGAACTGCGCCGGCTTGGCGAGATGGTCGACCAGGCGCCAGTCCTTCGCGCGCTGACCGCGCACGCCTTCGCTGGTGGTGCAGAACACGTCGGCAAGATCGTGGCGCACGTGGCGCTTGTCGGTCAGGCGTGTGAGACCGCCGGTGCCCGGCAGCACGCCCAGCAGCGGCACCTCGGGCAGCGACACGGCCGACGAGCGGTCGTCGACCAGCAGGATCTCGTCGCACGCGAGCGCGAGTTCGTAACCGCCCCCGGCGCACGCGCCGTTGACCGCCGCCAGGAAGCGCAGCCCGCCGTCGCGGCTCGAGTCCTCGAGTCCGTTGCGCGTCTCGTTGGTGAACTTGCAGAAGTTCACCTTCCACGCGTGCGACGAGACGCCCAGCATGAAGATGTTGGCGCCCGAGCAGAACACGCGGTCCTTCAGGCTGGTGATCACCACGGTGCGCACCGACGGGTGCTCGAAGCGCACGCGCTGGATGGCGTCGTGCAGTTCGATGTCGACGCCCAGGTCGTACGAGTTCAGCTTGAGCTTGTAGCCGGGGCGCAGCCCGGCGTCCTCGGCGACGTCGAGCGACAGCGTGGCGACGCCGCCATCGACGCTCAGGCGCCAGTGGCGCCAGCGCTCCGGCGCGGTGCGGTAGTCGACGGCAGGCGACAGCGGCAGGTCGTTCGCGTTCAAGCAGGCGCTCCGGCATCGGCGGTGCAGGGATGCACGATGATGCACGACATCCACCGACATGCACAACACTGCATGTCGCGGGCCGTTGCGGTTGGCGCCGAGGGCGCGGCGCCGGGGCGGACGCCGGACCCGGGCACTCGCGGCCGGTCGCGCCGGTCGCGCGCCCCCGCGACCCCCGCGACGTCAGGT
Source organism: Burkholderiales bacterium (assembly GCA_025459035.1). Taxonomy (GTDB): domain Bacteria; phylum Pseudomonadota; class Gammaproteobacteria; order Burkholderiales. The sequence goes on along the minus strand of JALORJ010000074.1, from coordinate 216 downwards.
CACGGTGCCCACCGCGACGCGCAGCGCCTCGAACGCGGCGTCGAGCGTGCGCCCGCTCGTGTCGACCACGGCATCGGCCTTCGCGTAGAGCGCGGCGCGCGTGGCCAGGATGCGGCGCAGGTCGTCCATCGCCTCGCGGTTGCCGGCCATCGGGCGCGTGTCGCCCTGCGCGACGACGCGCGCCATGTGCTCCTCGGGGGTCGCCTGCAGCCACAC